>NZ_AZRN01000002.1 GCF_002895565.1 Petrotoga mexicana DSM 14811 | reverse complement strand
TTCGCCACTGATTATACTTCCTAAGAAGTATAACCCGTCCGACTTGCATGTGTTACGCACGCCGCCAGCGTTTACCCTGAGCCAGGATCAAACCCTTCATCCTAAACTCTTCAGTCTCCTCTATCTACTTTTCAAAGACCAACTCTCGTTGAGAATCTCTCTCCTATATTCACCGTTCCTTCGTTCGCTCCGTAACGCAAACTCCATTCTCAACAATTTCTCTACGCTTTTTTCATCTGCTCTTTTTCCTTTTCATCCATCAGCGTTGTATATATTACCACATCTCTCTCCACTTTGTCAATTTCTTTTTTATGAACTTATTTGAAAATTATTGTGAATTCATCAAAGCAAAAGAGTAGTATATATTGAATATTGAGTATCCCAAATAGACTATGGAAGGTAAATAAAACCATTTGTTTTGGCCTATTTCAGTTTGACCGAATAGCTGAATTCCTACCCAGTTTAAAGAGTATTTTATTATTATATAAGTTATAGAAAAAGCCATAAAAAGTGAAAAGAAAAATATGATAGCTCCTGTTACCGAATATCTGTGGAGTCTAGCTTTTTCTATGGCATATATTTCAAATAATATTCCTAATATAAGTATTAATATAGACAGAAAAAATATTTGTCTGGTTTCTAATGGAAAATTGGGGTTAATTATATCATTTATGATAGGTTTTAAGGTGTTCGTTATTAATATGAGTAATATAAATAGTACAGAAATAACTGTATTAAATGTTCCATACAACATTTCAGCGAGGGTGAAAGGAGATTTTTTTTCTTTTTTTAAACTTTTTGGCGTTATATTTTGATTTGTTCTTTTATAATAATCTTCAATGTTTACTTTCATTCTTCTCTCCTTTTGATGATTAATTACTTTTATAGCGCCCTATACTTTTATAATTCAATTTCTATTTCATTAATTTGTTCAACTATTTTAGCAGTCTTTTTGATAACTTGATCATAAATAGATTTGAAGTCTACATCAAGGATGCGGTCTGCAGGTACTTTGAATACAGCTAATGCTGGTGTTTTAACTTTCATTTCTGGGAGTTTGTAAGAATTTTCCAAAAAATCGTATCTTTGAAGGACTTTTTCTTTTAATATTCGTCCAATTTCTATATATATGGATACTTCTGAACTGCTTATATAATCAGGAACTCTAAATAAAACATGAATATCCTTCAAATATGGAAAATAAAATATGTCATCATCCCATTGCTTGTAATGTTCAATTATGAATTTCAATTTCTCATCTGTTATGTTCTGATGGAGAGAAATGTATTCTTCTCCCTTTAACTTTTCGGAAAATATGAGTTTTTTTATGAGTCTTTCGTTTCCCCATACCCTGTACGATGTAATTTTAAAAGGCGATTGTACAATACCAAATGCCGTATTGGGTTGTACTATTTTATTGTATTGTCTTGATAGTTCTGTGTATTTATTTACTAATATATCAGAATCATTGTAATAAGTAGGGTATAGGACACTCATAACTTTTCCTGGTTTATCAGGTCCAAAAGTTTCAAAAACTCTTCCGTCTTCATCTATAAAAATACAGTAGACTGGAAATTTATCTTCGCTATCGTAAACAGTACCAAAGAAAAAATGTTGAAACTCCTCGGCTAAAAAGTTCTTGTATTTATTTAAGTAATTTTCGGCAAATTTGATTAGTTCTTCCAAATCATTTCTCTCCTAAACTTTCTTTTATTCTTTTCGCAATTTTTTCACTTTTAACGACTTTTGATATTTCTTCAGTTGATGCTTCCAATACTTTTTGAATTCCTCCAAAATGCTTTATTAATTCTTTTTTCCTCTTTGGACCTATACCATAAATATCATCCAATTTGGTTTTTTCGAATCGTTTACTTCTGAGACTTCTGTTAAAACCTATGGCAAATCTATGAGTCTCATCTCTTACGTATATAAGTAATCTTAAAACTGGATGATCCAGAGGTAAGTGAAGATCGGGTATATCACCTGGTAAAACTATCCTTTCATCTTCTTTGGCAATGCCGACAACATCCACATCTTTTAAAGAATAGCCGATTTCTTTTAGTGATTCTACAGCCGAATTTACCTGTCCTTTTCCTCCATCAATGAATAACAGATCAGGTAATTCATGCTTTTGATATCTTCTTTTTATAACTGTTCTGATACTTTCAAAGTCATCTGGCGCTTTTATATTATCTAAACGATACTTCCTGTATCCTTCTTTTTTGGGCTTGCCGTTTTCGAAACGCACTAAAGATGCAACGGTATATAATCCTTGAAGATGAGATATGTCTATCCCTTCAATAATTTTTGGCTCTTTTTTCAATGAAAGTATCTCTTTTGCCTGTTTTAAGGCATAGCTTAAGTCTTTTTGCCTTTTGATTTCTTCTTGCAAATTTGTATAAGCCATTTCGTATATTTTAGAACTTTTACCAATCTTTTCTATCCTTTTTAAGCCTTTTTCTTTAAGAAAATCCAAGATTTCTGAAGAAATTTCTTCTTTGTATAGTGTCGATATCAAAGAAGGCGGCTCATTCTTTCTTACAATATAGTATTGATACAAGAACTCTTCTAACGTTCCTTCCATTGTAAAGGAAAGCTTTGAAATTAAGTATCCTTTTCTTACTATTAAAACTAAATAAACTGGAGGTTCATACATTATTATATCTAAATTTTTTCCGTTTTTGTATTCAACAGCTACTTCTTCAAATAAATTTTCTAATTTGAACAGCGTGTCACGCATCTGAGCAGCTTTTTCATAGTTTTTTATTTTGGCATAATCTTTCATGGCTTTTTGAAGATAGTTCTTCACTTCTTCAATGTCTCCTGATAAAACTTTTTTAACCTTTTCCACTGATTCTTGATATACCGTTTCGTCTACGTCCTTGTAACATGGACCATAACATCTTCCTAAATGGTAAAGGAAACATGGTTTGCTTTTTCTGCTTAAATCTCTGTCACAACTTCTGATCTTATAAACACTTTGCAGTACTTCAATAACATCTTTTACAAATTTCACATCAGAATATGGACCATAGTATTTACCCTTTTCTTCTTTTTTTGTTCGAACGTATTTTATCTTGGGAAATTGTTCATCCGTAACTAAGATATATGGATACACTCGTGTATCTTTTAGCATTATATTGTATTTTGGCTTATGAACATAGATGAGGTTGGCTTCTAATATAAATGCTTGATTTTCATTTGAAGTTATTATGTAGTCTAAATTTGCAGCTTTTTCTAGCATTTCATAAGTTTTTTCATTTCCTATGTAATTTTTCTTGTTAAAGTATGAAGAAACTCTGTTTTTTAAGTTTTTTGCCTTGCCTATATATATAGGATCACCTTTATTGTTTTTAAAAATATATACCCCTGGTTTTTTAGGGATGTTTTTTAAAATCGATCTGTCTATCATAGGTTGTTTCCCTCCATACGTTAAGGGGCTTCGCCCCTTAAAAACCCTAAAATCTTTATTTGATTTGAAAAGTTTTTCGTGTAAAGCTGCAATAAGGTATTACTTTGAGATATTCAAAAGTTGGTTTTAGCGCCCTTTCACCCCGCTCCCCACCCATAAGGAATCTGTGCTTACCCCTTAAGAACCCTATGAATCTTTGTTTCATTATCTTGTGTTAGCGCCCCTTCGCCCCGCAGCCCACCCATTTTTCACATCTACTGTCGTCGCAGCATTTCTTAGCAATATAACGATCCACTATTTCCCCCACGGGATTGTTCTCCCCAACTAAATAAGATGCATAGTGTAAATGTAAGCACTTTATAGTAGAAAAATCCTCAATCCCACCTATTCCCGTTTGTTTTAACTTCTTAATCATGTTTTCAGAGAGGGAACTGATTTTTTCTCCTAATAACTTCATTCTTTTTTTAATTTCTTCTTTGTGAGCATGGATCATTTGTTGCCTTAATACTGGATCATTTTGTATAATCTTTTCTATTTCCGTGATTTTTTGCTGTGCTTCCAACTTAGAAACTTCTTCCACTAAATATGGACAAGTTAACCAGTAAAGAGTAGGAAAAGGCTTTCCATCTTTTAAAGGAAAGCTCTTTATTACTTGAGGATAGCCATATATACATCTTTTTTCAATATTTAATACATTACTTACACCACGTCCTAATTGTTTTTTTATTATTATTAAGTCTTCTTGTGAAATAATAGAGCTATCCAAGAACCGTCCTCCGTTCTATCTCTCAATACTAAATTCACTTCTTTTGCTTGTTCAATAACAGATTTCTCTTTGCTTTCAATTATACCAGAAAAGATAACAAATCCTTTTTCTTTAAGTACTTTATCAAATTTATGATCTTTCATTAACTGTATCAGTACTTCAGCCACAATATTAGAAACTAATATGTCGAATCTCTCGTGTTCTTCAACAGCGCTTAACAAATCTGATTCTCGTATTTCAATATCAACATCGTTTAAAATAGCTGTTTCCTTAGCTTTTTCTATAGCTAAAGTATCGTTATCTAAAGCCAAAACACGATTAGCTCCAAACTTTTTGGCCAAAACCGATAATATCCCACTGCCTGTTCCAACGTCTATAACATCTTTGCCTATGCAATCAGCTTTTCTCAAAAGTTCAGCCGCCAGTTTAGTTGTTGAATGTAAACCGGTACCAAAGGCACTTCCCGGTATTACGTTCAATACTATTCCAGGTTTTTCTATTTTTTTATCGGAAAAAGGGTTAACCCAGACCCCGTCTATAAGTTCAAAAACGTTTATTGTTTTTTTCCATTCTTCTAACCATTGTGATTCTTCGGTGATTTCTTTTGAAAGCAATCTTAAACCATACAGGGAAAGTAAATCCAAAATATCCTTGATTTGCTCTTCCTTCTTGACATACAACTTCAGAAAAGTTTTTGAACTTTCTACATCTTCCTCGATGTAAAAGGAATTAAACCCATATTTTATGAACTGATCTATTATCTTTTCTTCCTCGTTGGATTCCAATTCATAAATAAACTCATAAAATTTATCCATCTTATTTCTTCTCCATCATTTTATTAATTTGAGGAATTCTAGTGAGTAGCAACAGCATTATAAAAGCATTCAAAAAGAATGAAACCACATAGCCACCTAAACGTGGGGGCATAAGAACCGCATATGAAATACCAAACGCTTGATGAAGAAAGAATGGCGTTAAGGTAATTCCTACCGCCTCACCTAAACCACAAGAAACGGCTAATGTCCAATAATTGATTCTTCTTTTAAAAAAGTACTTAAATATTATACCCGGAATCAAACCGTGTAAAGCTGAGGTTAACGTGAATTGGGGAAGGAAAGCTCCCATTGGATTTATCCAATAACCAATCAAATCAGATAAACCTCCAACAATAAATCCATCCAAAGGCCCAAAAATAAAGGCTGAAAGAAACATAGGAATAGTTCCAAACCCAAATCTAATAACTTCAACATTACCTATGGGAATTCTAATCGCTAATAACCTTGACAAAAGTATGGATAGAACTATAAACAAAGAATTCATTACTAATCTATAGGTGCCATTTTTTTGGTCCATAAATTCACTCCTTACTTAATGGATTATAAGCATGTTTTTCGCAAAGAACCTTAATACTTCTTTTATTTCTTGGCTCCAAAGAAACCAATTATGATCACCAGGTTTTATAAAAAGAGTTGAAGATATGCCGTTTACTCTTAATTCATGGTGCAGTTCAGAAGCACCTAAATATAGGTAAAAATAATCTTCACTTCCACAAGAAAGATAAACCGGAAGCTCTAATTCGCTTTGTTTCAAGTTTTCTATGTAGTTAAAAATATTCTCTTTTTCCCATAACTCTGGGTTAAAGGGCCAACCAAATGCATCATGATAGTAATCTTCTCTGACATTAATTTCATTCCCATCTAAATCGACTTCTTTTTCAGGGGGAACTTCTCTAGTTATTCCCCCACTTAAACTTGCAACAGACAAAAATAACTCGGGATACTTAAATGCCAACCTTAAGGCACCGTAACCCCCCATGGATAGTCCAGCTATGAACCTCGAAGAGCGTTCGTTGTAAACCTTATACTGCGTTTCTATATGTTGAATCAGGTCTTCAATCAAAGCGGTTTCATAGTTCTCCCCCGTTGGAGAATTAACGTACCAACTGTTCTTGGCATCAGGCATCACAGCTACAAAAGGTGGAATTTCATTGTTATTTATCATTAAATCCAAACTTTGATCTACTCTACCTTTTCTTAGCCAACTCGTTTCGTTTCCCCCATGTCCATGCAGTAGATAAATAGTCGGATATTTCCTAGTTTCAATGTCGTATTTAGGCGGGAGATAAATAGAATATTTCATATCGCTTTTTAGTGCTTGGCTATAAAACGATAATGATTCATAGACTTTTCCATGTGTCAAGTGTGAACACTCCTTTTTCTATATATTATTAAACGCTCGTGTAGTTCGTCTTCACGACCTCTCCATACAATGGACCCGGTGTAATCTTATTGATCTTTACTTTCAAAAATTCGCCGTTCAATTCTTCATTACTTTCGAAGATTATTAATTTATTGTTCATAGTTCTTCCCATATAAGTACCATTTTTACCTGCTTTTCCTTCTTGAATTATAATAACTTCTTGTTCAAGATACTTTTCATTTTCTTCAAGGTTTATCCTTTTTTGTAACTCCATCAGATATTGCAATCTTTTATTTTTAATATGTTTAGGAACATCATCTTTTTGATATTTATAAGCTATGGTTCCTTCTCTTGGAGAATATTCTGCGATATTTATCCTCTCAAATCTACACCGCTTGATCAAATCTACCGTTTCTTCAAAATCCTCATCTGTTTCAGATGGGAAGCCTGTTATAAAATCACTGGATACTGTAACGTTAGCTACTTCTTTCTTTACCTTATTTACAAGTTCAATGAACTCTTCTCTTGTGTATTTTCTATTCATCGCTTTGAGAATTTTGTTGCTCCCTGATTGAGCTGGGAGATGAAAATAATTTGCCGCTTTTTCCTCGTTAGCAACAGTCTGTATCAAAGAATCCGTTATATCAGAAGGATACGAGGTTAAAAACCAAATTCTTTTTATAGAATCAAATTCTGCTGCCTTTTGGATGAGCAGGTCTAATTTAGATTTTTTGTCCCCAAAATCCTTACCGTAAGAATCAACATTTTGACCTAAAAAAGTAATTTCTTTGTAGCCTTTTTTCGCATAACTTTCAACTTCTTTTATTATATCTTCCATAGGTCTACTTTTCTCAAAACCTCTGGTGTATGGAACTATACAGTATGTACAATACTTATTGCATCCGTATATAATAGTAATCCAAGCATGATGTTTACTTGAAGGCATCTTTGGAATATCGTAACTGACATCATTCAATTTGTCGCTAAAATCAGCGAACCTTTCTCCATTTAAAGCGCGTTTTACCAAATTTGCTATGTCTATCACATTTCTAGTGCCAAAGACAAAATCCACTTTTTTAAATCTTTCAAGTAACTGTTCCCTTTCTTTTTCTGCCGAGCAACCTCCTACACCCAAGATTAATTTCTTATTTTCATCTTTTAGTTTACCGTAGCCTCCTATAGCTCCATACATCTTATTTTCTGCTTTTTCTCTAACAGCACAACTGTTTATCAATATTATATCGGCCTCTTTTGGATTTTCTGTCCATTCGAAACCTTCTTCTTTCAAAAGACCTGCCATTATTTCACTTTCGTTTATATTCATTTGACAACCAAATGTTCTTATGTAAAATTTCAAAATCATCACCTCTTACAAAAAAACCGGGAGCAATCCCCCGGTGTATTATGTGCAACTAACAATTAAAATTTTTCTTCTTCAGTTTCGTCGTCTTCTTCTCCTACTTCTGAAGGAATAAGTTCTTCTTCCTCCTCTTCTAATTCTTCGGCGTAACTGGCGTATTTCTCCTCAGCCTCTAATTTTTCGTCTACTTCATCTACTTCACCTTTTTCTTCTTCCACTTCCTCTTCGCTACTTTCTTCGAGGGTTTCTATTCTCCCTTCTTTTCCTTCAATAATCGCATCGGCCATTTTCGAGGCAATAAGCATTATGGTTCTAATAGCGTCATCATTTGCGGGAATAACGTAATCGATAAGATCAGGATCACAATTAGTATCTACCGTTGCTATTATAGGTAATTTAAGTAAATTTGCTTCTTTCACAGCGATCTCTTCTTTTTTAGGATCAATAATGAATATTACATCTGGAATTTTTTTCATTCCACGTAAACCACCCAAGTTTTTTTCTAATTTCTCCAAATTTCTTCGTATGGTGGCTTGTTCTTTTTTGGGTAGTTTTGAAAACTCTTCGCTTTCAACGTACTCACTTAATTGCTCCAATTTATCAATTCTTGATTTTATCGTCTTGAAGTTGGTTAACAAACCGCCAAGCCATCTGTTGTTTACAAAAAATTCTCCACATCTGCGTGCTTCATCGGCAACGATTTGCTGCGCCTGTTTCTTAGTTCCAACAAACAATACCCTTTTCTTTTCCATGACCGAACTTTTCAGAAATTCATAGGCTTCGTCGATACTTTTTAAAGTCTTTTGTAAATCAATAATATGAATCCCTTTTCTTTCAGTAAAGATATAAGGCTGCATCTTGGGATTCCATCTTCTCGTCCTATGACCAAAGTGAGCTCCTGCTTCAAGTAACTGTTTCATACTTACCACTGACACAAAAATACACCTCCGTAAATGTTTGATTTGGTTTTCTAACCTCCACCTTCCTTTTTTTCACCGACCCTTTTACGGGCACCGGGGTGAAAAACGGAAGATGTGAGTGTTATTTTATAATACCGTTCTATTTTGTTCGCCCCAAAGTCCTTCTAAATCGTAAAATTCTCTACTCTCTTCGGAGAATATATGAACTATAAAGATACCCGCATCGATTATCATCCAATCGGTACTTTGACCTTTATCGTAAAATGTTATGGGTATATCTTCATCTTTTAGATACCTGACTACTTGGTCTCTTAACGCTACTCTATGTGGTTCTGAATTTCCCGTAACAATGACAAAGTAATCAACCATCAACTCGGAATCTTCCATGTCAAGTACTACAATATTTTCTCCATCTTTTTCTTCTAGCAATTCGACTATTTCTTTAACGGAATTAAAAACATCAGTTTTTAACAAAAATTTACCACCTCCGATGGAATTTTTTTTGCACTTTTAGCGCCCCTTCGCCCCGCAGCCCGACCTCTAAGGATTAAAAAGTTTTGCCCTTTGCCCCGCTCCCCGCCCTTCTAAGGAAGAGTAAAAGGCTTTGCCCTGCTGCCCGACCTCTAAGGATTAAAAAGCTTTTGCCCTTTGCCCCGATCCATCTAAGGATAAAGGTGTATTTACTACCTTTACTAAAATTATTCAACCGTGACACTTTTTGCTAAATTTCTTGGTTTATCAGGATCTAAACCTTTTTGTACCGCTGTGTAATAAGCGAAAAGTTGCGTAATAGGAGCCACTACCAACGGTATTAAAGGTTCCGAAACAGTAGGCACATCGATGTAATCATCACATATTTTCTTCGTTTGTTGATCATCTATGGGAGTTAAAGCTATAACCCTCGCGCTACGCGCTTTCACTTCCATAATATTGGAAATCATCTTCTCTCTTAGTTTCCCTGAAGGGACTATTGCAAATACTGGAAAATTATCGTCTAATAGGGCTATTGGCCCGTGTTTTAATTCACCTGCTTGATAGGCGATCGCATTGATATAACTGATTTCTTTTAATTTTAAAGCACCTTCCAGAGCCGCAGGAAAACCAAAAATCCTACCTATATACATCATATCTTTGAAGTTTTTATACTTCTTTACCAACTCCATCATGTGACCGTTTGTTTTATCTAAGATCATCCTAAACAATTCTGGCATTTTCTCGATGGTTCTCATTATGTCATCCAGCTCTTCGTCTTTGTAACCTTTCCAATGGATAAGTTGTGCAGCTAAGGTGTAAAGCAAAGCTATCTGTGCAGTATAAGTTTTTGTTGCGGCAACCCCTATCTCCGGACCAGTGTTGAGATAGAGAACTGCGTCAGATTCTCTACAGATAGTAGAACCAACTACATTACTTATAGCTAATACATATGCTCCTTTTTTCTTTGCTAATCTGACCCCCTCTAGCGTATCTATAGTTTCACCAGATTGAGATATAGCCAGCACCAAAGTATTACTATCTATTACTGGATCCATGTATCTGAACTCTGAGGCAACCTCTATGTCAAAATCAATATCTGAATATCTATTCATGAAGTATTTTGCAGCTAAACCAGCATGATAACTCGTACCACATGCGACTACATATACTTTCTTCATTTTGTTCTTCACAAAACCTTCTAAAGATTGTACTTCTTTTATCTGTGGTTTTCCATCTTTTAATCGGCCAACTAAAACAGATTCTAACGCTATTGGTTGCTCAAAAATTTCTTTCAACATGAAATGTGGATATCCTGATTTCTCTGCCAGCGACTCATCCCAGGTTATACGTATCGGTTTTTTCTCAAGGGGAACACCCTCCAAGTTAAATAAAGAATAACCTTTAGGCGTTAAAATAGCTACCTCGCCATCATTCAAAAAATTCATCTCTTTTGAATACTTCAATAAAGGAGTGACGTCTGAAGCTAACATACTTATATTTTCATTACTTGCAACCACTAAAGGGCTGCCTTTTCTTGCTGCTATGATTTGATCAGATTTGTCTTTATGAACTACGGCAATCGCATACGCACCTTCAAGTTCCTTTAAAGCTTTTAAAACCGAATCAAAAAGATCTCCGTTGTATTTATCTTCTATCAAATGAGCGATAACTTCGGAATCGGTTTCTGATTTGAAGATATGGCCCTTAACTTCAAGCTCAGTTCTCAACTCTTGAAAGTTCTCTATGATACCGTTATGTACAACGGCTATCTCTTCTTTACAATCCAAATGCGGATGGGAGTTTTGCTCTGAAACAACCCCGTGGGTTGCCCATCTTGTGTGCGCAATTCCAGAATAAAAACTTTCTTCTAATAACCCTTCATTTAATAGTAATTTTTCAATCTCGCTAATTCTTCCAGGCTTTTTTAAATATTTAATAGAATGATTTACATTGTAAGCTAAACCTGCGGAATCGTACCCTCGATACTCAAGTTTTTTTAACCCAGAAATAAGATCTTCAACCTTCACTTTTCTATCTGAAACAAACCCTACTATCCCACACAATTTTTAAACCCCCTTTTAAATCTCAATCTTTTTGATCAAGTCAAATTTAGCAGCTCTGTAAGCCACATACAAAGCGTTAGCTATTGCCTCTGCGTCTGAAGACCCATGTGCCTTGACTAAAATACCATTGACCCCCAAAAAGAATGTTCCACCATAACTCCTATAATCAATCTTATTAACTAAAGACTTCAATGACCCTTTTAAAAACAAGGCTCCTAATTTTGTGAACAACCCACCCTTTTTTATCGTTTCTTTCAATTCGTGGAGGATGAAATAAGCTGTACCTTCTATTGTTTTTAAAACGTTGTTACCAGTGAATCCATCTGTAACTATTATATCACACGTGTCATCAAACAGTTCACGTGCTTCTATATAGCCGACATAATTAAACTTCTTTTCTTCTTTTAACAAATTAGAAGCTTCTCTAACTAGTGAATTCCCCTTTTCGTCTTCAGAACCGATATTTAAAATCCCCACTCTGGGATTTTCAAGATTCAAAAATTTAGCATAAGCTATTCCTTCCCTAGCGAAATCGTAAAAATGTTCAGCTTTTACTTCAGCATTCGCTCCCGCATCCACCAAAATTTTAGGTTTATTTGATTTAGAAGGAAGGGCCAAAACCAAGGCAGGCCTTTTTATACCAGGAAGCCTACCAGCAACAAAAGTACCGCTTGAAAGTAATGCACCAGTGTTGCCTGCACTCACAAAAGCATTTAATTCGTTATTTTTCAACATATCACAACCAACATACATGGAAGATTCCTTCAATTTCAAAACTTCTGTTGGTTTTGTTTCGTTACTAACCAAGTTTTTAGCTGGTACAATCTTTAAATTCGATATTTTATCTAAATCTTCTTTCGAAATTTCATTTCCCACTATAATCAATTCGTCCGGGGAAAGAAACTTATTCTTCAAAGCAAAAAGTGCGCCCTCAACAACTGAGTGGGGCGCATTATCACCGCCGTATAGATCTATACCTATTTTTACACTATCCATTGGCTTATTCACCTATTTCTAAGATTTGTTTGTCACCATAGTATCCACAATTCAAACAAACGCGGTGTGGTAATTTTGGCTCTCCGCACTTCGGACATTTTACAACGTTGATCTTGTATGCAGAGTAAAATTTTGCTCTTCTTGAATGTGTCCTACTTCTTGAAGGTTTTTGTTTTGGCGTTGCCATGTATGTTTCCCCCTTTAGTATTTTGTATTAATTTAATTTTTCGTTATCCAGCAATTTTTTTAATGTTACAAAACGTGGGTCAATCTCCTCTGTTTCACAAGAATGATCTGGATTTTCGTTTAAATCAGTCCCACAGATAGGACATAACCCTTTACAATCTTCTCTACACAGTGGAACCTCTGGTACTGATAATATTATAGTCTCTATTACTCGATTTGTCAAATCTAGTGATTGGCCATCATAGTAAATAAGATTATCCAATGTTTTTAAACGCTCAGTTTTTGACAAATACTTTTCAAAGTTCCTACTTAAATAGACTGCTTCAAAACTTTCTTCTATCCAGTACTCAATGGGTTTCAAACATCTCGAGCAATGAAGCTGGACCATAGTTTCAATTTTACCACTTACTAATACACGACTTTCTCCTTTCTCCAAAGAAACATTGACATCTATCGGGGCAAGTATCTTTGCCTTTTCAGAAGGTAGTTCAATTTCTTTCCAATTTCTAATGATGATTTCTCTTTCTAATATCTTTTCAAAAGATTCTAATTCAATTATAAGGTTTTTATTTTTCAATTCTTCGTTAAACATTATTCTCACCTCAGCCGTTTTATTTTACTTCAAAAAAGTTTATCAAATACAAAATAATTGTTAATTTTTGAATAATAAAAAAGAGGCAGGGATCAACCTACCTCTCGAACGTTTGCTGCAGTATTTATCTTTAAACTACACGGAAAATTTTCCTTCATTGGGTGGAATGTTGGACAAAGACTTTTATTTTTTCCTTAGAAGGGCGGAAAACGTGATGAAAGGGCAAAGAACCTTTTCCTTGTGGGCGGGCTGCGGGGCTAAGGGGCGCTTAATTATCTTTAAACTGCAGGAGAAACTGTGAAAACAAAATTTCCAACCTTATCGTTGTATTCTCCACTTTCCAAAAGTAACTCTCTCATTTCAGGATTGCTATCAAGCACCTGTTGAAAATTAAAGCCCACTTGAACGGTTTTTTCAATAACTCCAGACGATGAATCGTTACTATTTAGAGAGTAATTATAACTGCTATTCAACAATTCAAACAATGCTTGGTTCTGTTCGTTAAAGTTGCTTTCTTCGGCATCAAATTCCACATTAATCTCAAAAGCTGTATTTGCTACGATTTTTATTTTAACCTCTTCATTTTTGTTTTCAGGAGATGACAAATCTAATTCATAATCTAATCTCTCTTTATCAACAGAGTCAATTGCAGCATAGCTGGGAACACTGATATAAACCGGGATATTAACACTATCAGAAGTTTGAGAAAAAGAAATAACGCTTATATTCATAACAAACAAAATTATTAACGTTACGAAAATTGTCTTTTTCATTACACTCACCACCTCTAATAAAAGTCTAATAAAATTATACTAAATAAAAATGAAAATGTCAAGCTTTCTTGTTTTTTTGTAATCATTATTAAAGGCGAATTATAATCATTTTTATTAAATTTTTATTGAAAGAATTAAAATTATTTATAAAAAATGAGGTATAATTTAGAAAGAAAATTATTAGGAAGTGATTAAAATGAGGAAAATAATTGTCTTTTTAACTTTTTTGTTCATAACTATAAGCATATTTTCAACAAACAATTATTTCGAATTCAAATTAGATAAGGACCATTACAACTACCAGCAAATTCTAATTGATGTTAAGCAATCGAACGTTTCTCGTGTAGAATTACAACTAGAACGTAATTACGAATTTTTTAAAAGTTATTTCAACCCTTCAAGTTGGAAAAACGGAAATACTTATATAATACAACTAGGGTTTAATGTCCAAACATTTTGGCAAAGTAATAACCAAAAAATTCTAGCTATGTTTAAGAATGGTCTTTTATCTTCTTCAGGCACAAAAATAGGAGAATTTTTGCTTTTTGACTCAAATGGGAAACAGTTAGATTTTGTTGACGTTTATTTCGTAGTTGATGACTTCTTTGTGAACTATACAGTTTCAAACGACATAGTCTTTGTATTTTCTCCACCTTATCCAGGTAGTGGGCCATGGTACGATCAAAAAATTTCTAACCTATCTCTCAAGTCTAACTTACCCCCCCTTCATGTTTACGTTAGTGTTGAGTTGTTAGATGGGTTTGATTTTCTATCTGAAGATAGTTATTTACAATTTTTAAGTTCTCCTAATATCTATTTAAATAATCCAAATGTAGAGTTCGATGTAAAAGTTGGCTCTAATTTAGGTAACCTATTCAACAATTATGGAAGTTTGTTACAAGAAAAATATGTTGAGGCTGGGTCTCCCAAAGAAGGACTTCACGTAGCGAACGCTGTCATATCTATCCCGATGGAAGGTGGGTGTTTTAGTTATTTAGCAATTCCTATTTACTTTAAGGTTCCTGAACCTGATATAACCTTCATCATCGGAGGAGAAGGCAGAATTCAACTAACTTTTGACCTTGCAAACCCACAGAATAATGTTATTTCTTCACTTCCAGTGCAGATTAAATCAACCTTGCCAAAGTACGAGATTTATCTTTCAATGGTTATTTTTGAGACTTATAACTTTTTGGCAGATTACATTTTTTTACAAAATGATGAAGTAATATCCGTAGAGAACGGCAATACCGATTTTGATATTGAAATAAAGGCAAACTTTGCCGATTTGTGGAATGATAAACGTGAACTAATACTATCCCTTTTTGAAAATAAAGTTATCACCGTCGATGAAATTATCCATATAGGAGATGTGTATATCACTCTTTCGGCTTCTTGATACCTTCCTAAATCTTTCCTCTAATTTTTTTATTTTCATTTTACTGTTTTTCTTCAAAATTCTTATTGTATTTTTATTAAAATTAATTGTCATCTTATTACCCGGAGTATAATTAAATTAGAATTAGTTTATAGAAAATTAAGTCAGGGCGTGAGGACTAATGGTTCAAAAATTAAAATACACATTTATTTTCACTTTTGTAATTATTATTTCATCAGTCTCATTTGCTACAAATGAAGAATTTACCGTTCCTATTTATATAACGGTACCTGAATACTTGAAAATTACCAACCTTAGCGATTCACGTTTAGACTTGTATGCCACGATTGCCAACTGGGGCGACATAGTCGAAGACAGTTTAACTTTTATAGTAGAATCCAATATAAATTATAATTTAACAGCTGTTTTTACGGTCCTTGAATCATTTTCTAGTTTTCAACAAGGTTTAATAGAAGATTCTTATAGTTTGTTTTTGTCAGGCTCTGGAGGAACTCCTGGAATACAAAGCTACACTTTGACTTTTCAGTTGGATGTAGGCCTTTTGCAAGGTATTATCTATACCTTTATAAATGGCCAAATCGGAAATATTCAAATAACAGTTTCGAGTATCTAAATTTGTAACATAAATTCTGATTGAATTTTTATTAAAAATTAGTATGGTTTTAGTATGACAAGTATAATTAAATTAGAAAAGCAAAATGAAAATAATTCAAAAAACAAAAAATTTTAAAAGGGGTGTAAAATTATGAAAAAAGTTTTAGGTTTAGTAGTTTTGATGATGGTGATGTTGATGTCAGTTTCAGGGTTGGCACAAGTTTCTGATACTGTTAACGTTCCTGTCTTTTTGAATGTTCCAGCATTTGTGAGATTGTCAGTAGATTCTTCAAGTATTGATAGCCAGTTCGATTTAGTATTTGATCCAGCAAATCCCGCAAATCCCTCAGACACTGTAAAGCTCTTAGCTGAGGCAAACGTGAGTTATAATGTTACTAGTTCAGTAACCGCGATGGCAGGCTATTCCATTTGGTCTAATTTATTACAAATTACTATAGACACAGCGGCAGCTGGTTTTGGAGGGGCAGGAAATGTGGTTTTCGACGTTACTGCAACACTTGACGTTCTAGGCAACTTAAATCTAGGTTCACTCACACCAAGCACAAAAATCGCCGATGTAACCTTCACCATAGCTTCAATCTAAAAGTTTTTTTCAAGAACATTTATTAATAATATTTCATATCTATCAATTACCCCTTTTTGCTATAAAGCACGTAAAAGGGGTAATTTTATTATTATTTAGGTGCAAAGTCTTTTAAGGAATAAAATATTAAAATTAAAGATTTCATAATTATAAATTGTGATATAATAGACACAAAAAAGGGGATGGGTAATAATCATGAAGAAATTTTTTATTCTATCGATTAGTTTTTTACTTTTTACAACTTTTTCTTTTACTCAGATAACCGTTTCACCCCTGTCCGTTGAAAAGGACGTCAGGGCAGGGGAGGAATTCGTTGCTACTATAAACGTCATTGGAGGCAACACCACACAAAACGTCAATATAGAACTTTACCAACTGAGTCAGGACTTAACTGGAAATTTTGATTATGTAGAAGCAACTCCAGATAACTTTATATATTCAAATTGGATTGAGTTTCCAAACTCCATTACCGTTTCTCCACGTTCGACAACGCCTGTTGATGTTATCGTTAATATCCCTTCAAACGCTCCTTTTGGAACTTACAATTTTATCCTCATGATTACCCCAGAAGTTGAAACTAGTGGAACGATAGGAATAATTATAAGGTATGCGATAAGAATCACAGCTCACATACAAGGAACCGTCATAACAAGGGTAGAAGTTGAAGATGTGAAGATCGTTCCGGATGAAGAAGGTAAACCAGTATTCGAAGCTACAATTGCTAACGGTTCAAGTTATGACCTCGTAATTTCTGCTGAAGCTATCTTGAGAGATAAATCAGGCCGGATGATAGAAAGATTGCCCTTAAAATCTTCTTACATGGAAAAAAACAATATAACCACCCAAAGAGTATTAAAAGGGAACAAAGTTGTTTTTTCAGGTAAACCCATGTATTTATTAGCTCCAGGAGATTATAAAATAAACCTCTTTGTTAACTACTCCAACAGGCAAAGAGTCTTTACGTACGATATAAATGTTCCTGAAGAAGGGTTTAATTTCACTCCTCCAACGGAACTTGCACTTATACTTGACAATACAGAGTTCAGTTATGAACTTTACCCTGGTGCTGTAAAAACCTTTGTTATAAATCTACAAAATATGTCCAATCAAAACGTTACGGTACAAGTTGGTGGAGAAGATTTTGCGAGTTTACCTAAAGATAGATACTTACTATCTTGGATATCTTTGAGGTCCCCATCATCTTTTACAGTTAACACTCAACGAACCTCGAGGGTTATCCTTTCAATAAATGTACCAAAAGAAGTAGAAAATGGTGCATACTACGGAAAGATCGTTTTAAATGCCTACGATGAATCGGGAAAATTTTTATCTCAGAAAAAGGTCAACGTAGAGACTATCATAGGTGAAGTAAATTATGATGTAGAGTTAGTGAGCTCAAATTATGAAAAAATAGAAGGCAGCGGAATTTTCAGTGCCTTGATCAAAAATACGGGGGAAAGATACATTATCCCTAAAGGAAGCTTGAGCATTTTAGATAAAGATGGCGTAAGCATAGGCGTTTACGATCTTCTTTCATCGAGCCAAGAGTGGTTAGTTTCAAACCAAGAAACGTTGCTGATTGGCGAAGTGCCAATTTTAGAAGAGGAAGGTTATAGATACATCCTCACTATTTATAACAATGAGCAAAGATTAAAAGTCTTCGAGGGGGCGTTAATGTGATAAAAAGTATATTAAAAAGAGCATTAACTTTGTCTGTTTTATCACTTATGTGTTTTTTAGCCTTCTCCCAAGAAAGTACTGCCCCAAAAGTGACGGCGACTTTTTACAACACCGATTTGATAGAGGCTTTGAACGAAATATCTCTTCAAACGGGGGTAACAATTTTAACCGATCAATACGTGAGTGGTTTGGTCACAGCAGACTTTGTAGAAGTAGATTTAGAAGAGGCATTGAATATACTTCTACTCCCGGGTGGCTACTCTTACAAAAAAATTGATGAAAATGTTTACTTTGTGGGATTAGCAGATCCTCAAAGCCATAATTTTCTGAACCTAACTGAAACCCAAGTGATTTCTTTGAATTATATTTCGGTTGATAAATTTTTAAATTTGATTCCCGAAAATCTACATCAATACATAAAAACAAACAAAGAAACCAATCAAATAGTTGTGTATGCTCCACAAAATACAATAGATTATATAAAAGATCTGGTTGAAAAGTTGGACAAGAGTGAACCATATATTGAATTAACCGTTTATATCGTTGAGACAAATGAAAGATACTCCGATTTAATAAAGGGCAATGTGTTCAATATAAACCAAGAAGGTATCATTAACAGCTTTTCTTTTACCAGTCCGGTAATAGGATTTTCTGTACAAGATCTTTTTGAGGCTGAAATAGAGATGTACGAAAAGAACGAAACCGCAAATTTAGTTACTAAACAGGTTGTAAATGTTTTACCCGGAGAGCCAGCGTTATTAAGTTTGAAGAATTTGGAGAGTATCGTTTTTACTACATACAGAAACGAATTTAGAAATATTGAGAGTGGAATAGAAATAGAAATGACCCCAACTATGAGGGATAAAATCCTTCAAATTTCGTTTAGGACAAAAACATCAAACTTGATGGAAGTTACAAAAGATGGTTATTTACTTTCAGAATCAGAGTTGGAGACTAAGATCCATTTAAACCCCAACGAGATTTTGTTGATAGCGGATTTGGATTTGAGCCAACTTTATTCAAAAAGTGGGGGAACAACGTTGCTGAAAGATCTTCCTTTTCTTAGGTTTTTATTTGGGGACAACCAAAGTAAAGACGAAAGTAAACGGATGATGATATTTTTAACTGCTACCCCAACCATTGAAGGGGTTGATCAGAAATGAAAAAGTATATCTATCTTTTAATGCCTTTTGTTTTGATCTTTCAAATTTTTGCATTTTCACAAAGTTCTCAAATGTATAATTACTCAATATACTCTACCTTGAAGAATGAAAGCAAAAGTGAAACGTTGCTCGGTAGTGTAGCTGTGATTCAAGGCTATACTTTCAATTTTGATTCAAAAGGCAATGTTGAGGCTACTTTCGAAATTACTCCTCTCAATGACTTGGGAGATAAGGTTAGAACAAAAATTATTATAGACAGTGTGAATATGCACTTTGAAAATACTATTGACCTTTTGAAAAACGAGAAAAACTATGTCACCTCGATTTATTATTTAGAAGGAGAAGAAGAAAAGACGTTGGATATCTATCTTGTAGTGAACAACGTTGAAAAGTTAGAATTCACAGATCAAAAAGAAATTTCAAAAGAGAATAAAATTACCTTTAAAACTTATTATAATCAATTTTCTTATTATGAAGATGAGTTCGTTGCCGAAACAGAAGTGGAATTGAATGATTTAATTTTCTTTGGCATGAGTAACTTACTTGATTACAAAAATGGGGGTTACTATGTAGGACTCATTTTTAACGGATTGAAAGTTGGTGTTAACTATCGAAACGATACCTTTTATCTGTTTTTGAATGATAGAACATATATTGACTCTTTTGAATTCGATGGAATATTTGTACCTTACAAATTTTCTAATAACAACTTTGATTTCAAAGGAGATTTTGCATTCACAGCAACCAAAAACTTCCCCACATTTAAAATCGTCGATTTAAAAGATATACTTACCAACGAAGAACAAGGTTTTTATTTGGGAGAGAAATTAGCTCAAGCGTTGAATTTTGAAGACCCCGGATTTTATCTTGGGCGAGAGCTTCAAAAGTTGTCTGTAAATATGGACAACAACTTTTTTATTGGTTTGGGATTAAATTATTTGGAAAATCAATACGACTTTTCCTTAACAGGAGGCATTTTGAATCAAATATACAACTTTAAATTTGAAACCTTAGGTGGTTACAATTTTGTTTCTAACACATTTTCTTTTTCTTTAACATACTCCTACGAATTTTAGTAGTTATACATTTATTAAAATACGTTAATATTTTTTGGGTTTATCATCAAAAGTGGTAAAATATTAATGGATTAATTATTAAAGGAGCATACTATATGCTTAAAGTTTATATGTTGGGGGATTT
The DNA here is from genome assembly GCF_002895565.1 of Petrotoga mexicana DSM 14811. Lineage (GTDB taxonomy): Bacteria > Thermotogota > Thermotogae > Petrotogales > Petrotogaceae > Petrotoga > Petrotoga mexicana. The sequence goes on along the minus strand of NZ_AZRN01000002.1, from coordinate 22,787 downwards.
TAAAATCTTTCTTGATGATAAACCAATAGAAAATTTAAAATCAAGAAAAGCCAGAGAAATTCTGAAATATCTTATTCTCAATAGAGGCCAGAAGGTCTTAGTTTTTGATTTGTACGATCTGTTTTGGCCCGGTTTCGATGATGAAAGTGCGAGACAAAATTTAAATACTACACTATATTATATTAGAAAAAATTTAGGACTGAGTAGCAACGAATTAACCTTACAAGAGGATTTTTGTACGTTTTCAAAATCAAAAGACATATATATATTGATTTTGAAGAATTTTTAGTTTTAAGCGATGAAGGTTTTAAAGAGAAAGAAATCAATAGACGTTTGTTTTTGTTCTCGAAGGCTGTTAGTCTATACAAAGGTGAGTTATTAAAGGAAAATGTTCACGAGGAATGGGTAAGAGAAAAAAGGGAATATTTAAAACGGATATATGTTGATATGTTAATTGAAATGGGTAATATTCATCAAAAAATGAACAACAAAATCGATGCGCATTATTATTTCCAAAAGGCGTTTTATTATTCGCAAAGAGAAGATAGTTGGTTAAGATTGATTAAATTCTACACAGAAAATAATGAAGTTGAAAAAGCTAAAGGTTTATTCAACGAATACAAAGATATTTTTGGGCATGCCAAAGAGTTTCCCTTCACACCAGTCAAAGTAAATGATGAAGAATCACCAACATTTTACGAAAAAGATGGTAACCTTTTATCCTCCGAATTATTCGACATAGTTCTCGAACTTGAGAAAGTTAAAAGAGATAAAGACCACCTATTGGTGGAGATTAAATTGAATTCTTCTTTTAACGATTCATTAATTAATGAATTGAAAAAAAACATAAGACGGGAAGATTTAATAACTTATAATTCTCACCATATATATATTTTATTTAGAGGAATTAAAAACCTTTCTGAGAGTAGAGAAATTGTTGTTAAAAAGATCAACAATCTTTTAAATGAAAAAGGACTCAAATACTCTATAATAAAAGTAGAATAAGGGTGATTAGGGGTGACTGAATATATCCGATAACTACGAAAAACTTACAGGGGTAGAGAAAAACTTTATATTATCTCAACTTCAAAAAAAATATGAGGAATCGAAAAACGAACCCTTTGAATTTATCGAAGCAAACTTCCCTTCTTACATTTTAGATGACTTGAATGATCTTATACTTATTATGGATTGTGATAGAAAAATTGTTTTTGTAAACAAAAAGATCAATAATTTCGGTTTTTCGAAAAAAGATTTTATCGGTAAAGATATCATAACTTTTTTTGAAGTTGACGTTAAGAAACAGATCGAATATTTCTTTAGAAGGCACAATCAGAGCAAGTTGTTGATTTTTAAATCATACTTTCCCAACAGAAATGGAGAAGAAACAACTTTTGAATTCAAATTAGAAAATTTCCGGCTAAACGATGAAAACCTTTACATATTAATTGGAAAAGATTTAAGTGAAAGTGAAAAGTACAAAAAGGAGATCGAAATCATTCAAAAAAACCAAGGAACTATTCGAAAAGCTTTAGAAGTCTCTCAAATAGGAATTTGGGAATGGGATGTGAACTCCGGTAAATTCAATTATGACGAAAGATACAAAGAAATCTTAGGATACACCATAGACCCATTTGAAGGCAAATGGAGCAAATTCGAAGAGTCGATCAATGAAGAAGACACAGAATTGGTAATAAAAAATATGAGAGAACATTTTTTGACTAAAACAAGCAAATTTGAAGGAGCGTACCGCATAAAAGATGTGAACAATAATGACAAATGGTTTCTTTCAAGGGGTAAAGTTTTAGAACGAAACAAGTTTGGACTACCTTTGAATATGGTTGGTACTTATTTAGAAATAACTGAAAACAAGAAGAAAATCGACGAAATAAAAAAAGAGAAAGATTTTATTGAAAAAGTTGTCGAAAACATGGGACAAGGTCTAGTTTTATTAGATTTTGATTTTAACGTTAAATATGCCAATAAAACTTTCTACAAAATGCTTGAATTTGAAGAAGAAATATCAGATTTAAAAAAAGTATTAGATCAAAGCGATTGGGAAACTTTTTATGAAAATATGCAAAATTTAAAAAGAAGCTCTAATAATATAATTTCTTTCGAGTCTAACTTAGTTACGAAAAGTGGTAACAAAGTCCCAGTTTTATTAACGGGTGTAACGTATGAAGAAGTTGACGTAAGTAGAATTATTTTAGTTATAACAGACATTACCGAAAAGAAAAAACTTGAAGAAATACTTAAAAAATACGCGACTTTCGACGATTTAACTGGTTCTTATAACAGGAGAGCTGGTTTTTATGCTTTAGAAAAATATTTTCAACTTGCCAAAAGAAGGCAAGAGCCTCTATCTATCGTTTTTATTGATATAGACAATCTCAAATACATAAACGACAATTATGGTCACGATGCGGGAGATTATATCCTAAAAAAGGTAACAGATGTATTAAAAAGTACTTTAAGAGAATCTGATTTGATAATACGAATAGGTGGAGACGAATTCATTTTAGGGCTTCCAAACGCTGAAGAAGTTGATGTTCACAAAATTTTTCAAAGAATTTTAAGTCAACTCAAAGAGGTTAAAGTGGATGGTAACGTGAGGATTGATTTAAGTTACGGTGTTTCAGAATATAGAGACTTTCAAAAGGATATAAACCTTGAATCATTAATAAAAGAAGCTGATAATAAGATGTACGAAATGAAAAAAGCAAAGAAATGAAATGTTTCCTTGACAGTTGAGAATATCAATGCTATAATATTTCAGGGTTGAATAAGAAGCAAAAATCACGGAGAGGTGGCCGAGTGGCCGAAGGCGCTTGCCTGCTAAGCAAGTGTAGAGGTGACTCTACCGAGGGTTCGAATCCCTCCCTCTCCGCCATTTTTTATCAATTATTGTATTAATGTGCCTGTAGCTCAATTGGATAGAGCGTTGGACTGCGGATCCGGAGGTTGCCGGTTCAAATCCGGCCAGGCACGCCAAATTATGAAAATAAAATCGGTCTTATTTTAGACCGATTTTTGTTTATGCCTTTTGAACTTTTCCAGATTTTAAACATTTCGTACAAACATACATTTTTCTTACTGTACCTTCGTCGGTTACTACTCTTATCTTTTGAAGGTTAGGCTTCCATACCCTCCTGGTCGTTACTTTTGATTTAGCAACGGTGTTTCCAGTCGCCGGACTTTTTCCGCATATCTCGCATTTTCTAGACATTTATATTCCTCCTTAGCCTCTGCACTTTTTTGTGTCTTTAGAAATTCTACTAATTAATAATCAACTTTCTCTAAATCTCATATTTAAATTAACCTTTTGCCATAACTTTTTTTATAACGATAAGCCGAATTTCCCTTCCTAAAAATCCTTGTTCGCTTCTCTGTAAATAAAGTACAAATCCATTTCGTTGTCACCAGAAACGTAAACGGGAAACCCCAATATAACACCTTTAGAATTCACTTTTACAATCTTGCCAGTGAATACGGATGGAGGGGTTACAACTATATTATAACCATATTTTTCAAGATTAGTTGCTATGGAACCAGAAACCATGTTGCCAAGTTCTCCTATGGCGCTGATAGCCATATCATTAATCTCCTCTATTTTCATCATACCATCCATCATATTATTAACTATATCCTTTGCGACATTCTCGGTAAAGGAATAAAGAATATTTCCTTCAAGTTCACCTGTAAAACCTATATTAGTAACCACATCGTAATGCTTTTCAATTTCTTTAACAACAGAGGGCTTTTCCAATTGAATATCTATCTTTGTGATTATCTTAAAGGTATTTTTGAGAGAGGCCAGTACTGAATTTATTATATTAACGTCTATTTAATAGCACCTCCAGTTCTAAGACCATTTTGTTCCTTCAGGGGTATCTTTTATTTCTATACCAATTTTGCTTAAGTTATCCCTTATGTAGTCAGAAAGATTGTATAACTTTTCTTCTCTAAGAGCAGATCTTACGTTTAGAATAATTTCCATTAATTGATTTAATTCTACCTTGTTCTTCTGCATTTGTTCATTAGTTTCAAAAACCCCTAAAATACTTCCATAAATATTCCTTATTATATAATAATTATTTTTTATTGTTTCTTCATCACGTGAATTTAACGCTTTGTTTAAATCTCTCGATAATTCAAAGATTCTTGCTACAACTGAAGGTGTATCAAAATCATTCGAAAGATTACTAATGAGATATTCTTCTTGTTCCTTAAAACAATTCATTTCCCGAGGATAAGGGACTTTTCCGTTAAAGAAAGCTTCAGCGTCATTCAATGATTCTTTAACTCTATTAACTGATACCTCTTGGTTATGAAGCAATTCTTCACTTACATCTATAGGTATCCGATAGTGCTTGCTGAGTACAAAAATTTTTAAGACATCCGAATCAAATTTTTTCAAAAGGTCTCTTAAATACCAAACGTTCCCTAAGGATTTTGACATCTTATCTTGTGCCATACGAATCATTCCGTTGTGCATCCAATATTTTGCAAAATCTTTACCGCTTTTTGCTATAGCTTGAGCCCTCTCGTTCTCGTGATGAGGAAAGATAAGGTCGTTCCCTCCCGCATGAATATCGAAGGTATCTCCCAATATTTCAGAAGACATAACAGAACATTCTATGTGCCATCCCGGGCGACCTTTTCCCCATGGACTTTCCCAAAACGGTTCTCCTTCTTTTGAAGATTTCCATAGGGCGAAGTCCAAAGGATTTTTTTTGTATTCAGAAACTTCTACTCTGACCCCTACTTTCAGATCTTCAATCTTTCTGTGGGATAACTCTCCATATTTTGAAAATTTTCCCACTTCAAAGTAAACATCCCCATTTTCAGCCTTATAGGCGTAACCTTTTTCTTCAAGTTCCTTTATGTAAGAAATAATTTCATCAACATAGTTGGTAGTTTTTGGGTGAAAATTAAAAGCCCTTGCTTTAAGAGCCGTCATGTCTCTCCAATACTCAATTATATATCTTTTTCCTAACTCTTCGAAAGGTAGGTTCTCTTTTTTTGCTTGATCGATGATCTTATCGTCTATATCGGTGAAGTTCTGTACTAATGTAACTTTGTAACCAATATATTCCAAAAAACGCCTAAAGGCATCAAATATTATAATAGGCCTGGCATTCCCAATGTGTAACAAGTTGTAGACCGTCGGTCCACAAAGATAAATCTTTATTTCGCCTTCTTTCACCGGTACTAAATCAACTAGTTGTGCACTTAAAGTATCGTATATTTTAATTATAGGAAGATGCTTCAAATCTCGATCACCCTTTGGAGTCTTTCCAAAACTGTGTTTCTACCTAACAAAAATATCGTATTTATCAAATCAGGTCCATGAAATGAATCAGTTAAAATTTTTCTTAAAGACATGTAAAATGGTTTCTTTTGGGGATTAGCTTCTTTCATGGCATTCTTTAAATTTTCCGTTATCGTTTGTACATCCCATTTGTCATCTTCATTAAAATACTTATAAACTAAGTTAATAGCTTCTTTTACTCCTCTTTTATTGAAGTATTCTTTAAATTCAGGATCATTTGTATCTGGGAATACATCTTTTAGAAAAACTTCCATTTTTTCGGGTATTTCACTTAGTATTTCAACAGAAGAAAGAATAGTTTCTAAAGCTTTAATAACCCATTTTTTGTTTACTTCATATTGTTCTTTACTTAGTAGTTTTGATCCAATCACAAAAGGTTCTGTGAGTTGATAGATTTCTTCCAGAGATTTGTTTCTTAGATATTGCCCGTTCATCCATTTTAATTTTTTCTCATCGAATATAGCTGGACTTGAATTAACTCTATCCAAAGTAAAATTATCAATTATTTCAGGGAGAGGCAATATTTCTTTACCCTCAGGATGAGACCAACCAAGTAGGGCTAGATAATTGTCAACAGCTTCAGGCAAATATCCCTGAACCATAAACTCTTCGACAGAAGTAGCGCCATGCCTTTTAGATAATTTTTTACCATCTGGACCCAAGATCATAGAAACATGTGCAAATATTGGGGGTTCTACCTCAAAAGCCTCATAAATCGCCAGTTGTCGTAAAGTGTTTGGTAAATGATCGTCCCCCCTGATAACATGGGTGATTTTCATTTCTATATCATCCACAACGACAGCAAAATTATATGTAGGTATACCATTACTTCTCAGAATTATAAAATCTCCAATAGCACCTTTCTTAAAGATAACTTTACCTTTTATTTTATCATCGAGTTCATAATCTTTCTGAGGCATCTTCAAAAAAACAACGGGGTTTAACCCTTTGTAATTGTACTCTTTTATTCTTTCCTTTGTGTTGTACTTTGAAATCAAATCATAGGTATAATGTGGTGGTTTACCTTCGCTGATTAACTGGTTTTTTACTTCTTCTATTTCTTCTGGTGAGATATATGCCTCATATGCTTTCCCTTTTTCTATTAGTTCTTTTGCTCTTTGTTGGTAGATTTCTAACCTTTCACTCTGTCTATATGGTCCATAATCTCCACCGATTAGAGGCCCTTCATCCCAATTCAAATCCAACCATTTTAGAGTATTTATAAGTTGATCTTCGGATTCTTTTGTCGAACGTTCTATGTCTGTGTCTTCGATTCTTAAGATAAATTTTCCTTCATTTTTTTTGGAAAAGAGATAGTTAAAAAGTGCTGTTCTAGCTCCACCAACGTGAAGATACCCTGTTGGACTTGGTGCAAATCTTGTTCTTACAGTATTTGAGATCATCGTTTAGTCCTCCAAAATTTTTTGATTTTATTAAAGAAGTAAATATTTGTAGAAAGCACAAATACTTTTTGAATCGGTAATTTCACCTTTTTTTATCATCTCTTTCATTTCATTTGTTGTTACCTTTAAAACTTCAACAAACTCGTCATCATCTGGATTGATTCCAACTTCATTTAATTCTTTGGCCAGATATAAATATATTTTTTCCGTTGAAAAACCTGGGGTTGTGTATATGTATCCTAACTCAACCCATTTGTTTGCTTGCTTTCCTATTTCTTCTGCTAATTCCCTTTTGCCACATTCTAAAGGGTTCTCATTAGGTGAGTCGAACTTTCCTGCAGGTATTTCTATTAATACTTTTCTTATTGGGAATCTGTATTGTTTAACGAGGTAGATGTTTCCTTCATTATCTACTGGCAATATTGCTACTGCTCCAGGATGGTTAACAACTTCCCTGGTTGATGTGTTTTTGTTTGGTAATTCAACGTTGTATTTTTCTAGATTCAAGATTTTTCCTCTAAAGATAACTTCTTTTGATAATTCTTTTTCTATTAAATCCATAATAGTTAGACTCCTAAATTATAATTTTATTATTTTTAGAAACTCTAAAGCTTGTGTTAGCGCCCCTTCGCCCCGCTGCCCACCCATCTAAGGAAGAATAAAAGGCCGCCCTTTCAACCCCGCTGCCCACCCCTTTAAGGAAGGGCCTGCGGTTCCTTTAGCCCGTTTCCCAAGCATAAGGAAGAGTAGAAGACTTTGTCTCTTCTCCTACTAGCCCACCTTATGAAAAGGATGTTTAGCGATTTCACAGATCCTTTGGGCCAAAGGCATTTGGTAGTAACTCACTTACTTTCGTCTTTTCTATTTTCCCTTTTGTATTTGCTAGATAAACGTCGAAATCCCCGAACTCAGCCATTACTTGTCTACATGCCCCACATGGTTTTACAGGTGCCTCACCTTGTGCAACGATTAACATAGCTTTGAACTCACGTTTGCCCTTGGCAACAGCAGAAAATATTGCATTTCTTTCAGCACAAATAGATAACCCATACGAAGCATTTTCCACATTACAACCTGAAAAGATTTCTCCATCATTTGATAATAAACATGCTCCTACCTTAAAATTAGAATAAGGTGCATATGCATTTTCTCTTGTTTTCATAGCTTCTTCATACAATTTTTCAACAATATTTTTATCGTTCATCTTTCTCTTTATCATTCCCTTCTTGGTTTTCTGTTTGCATTTTTGGATGTACAGTTATTTTGACTTTATCGATCTTGTTAATGGTTACGGAAATTACTTCGAATTCATAATTTTCTAGATAATATATCTCACCAGGTTTAGGAAATCTTTTGAACCTTTCAAGTAAAAATCCACCAATGGTTTCAAACTCAGTTTCTGGAAATTCTATGTCCAACTCTCTTTCTACATCGTTAATTGGTGTTGTACCATCCACTAGTATAACATTTTCTGATACTCTTATTATATTAGTTTCATCACTGTAGTCATCGTACTCATCAAAAATTTCTCCGGTCATCTCTTCTATTATATCTTCTAAAGTAACTAATCCTGCTGTTCCTCCATATTCATCAACAACTATGGCCATATGTGTATGATTATTTAAAAACATTCTAAAAACATCTCTTATTTTCATCGTTATGGGTACAAAGAATGGTTTATGCATAATTTCCGCAACTTTTAGTTTTTGCAGTTTGGTAAAATCTTTTACTTCGTCTAGTTTTTTGAAAATATCTTTTGCGTAAACGATGCCAATAACATTGTCTAACGTTTCCTTGAAAACAGGAATCCTCGAGTATCCTTCTTCATTTATTATCTTGATCAATTCCTCCATAGTCTTTGTATCCTCAATGGCTAATATATCTACTCTTGGAGTCATAATTTCTTTGACAGAAGTCTCCTTCATTTCTAGACTTCTTTGCATCAGATACTTTTCACTTTTCTCAATTACCCCTTCTTCATGTCCTATGTCTAAGTAAGAAATTATTTCGTCCTCTGTGATAAGTGGTGGAGCATTGGTAATGATCTCACCACCAAAAAGTCTGATAAACACGTTTGAAAGATTTACAAGTAACCACACAACGGGTGTTAAAAGTTGATTTAAAAAATTGATTGTGAAAAAGGCAAAGTTAAAATATTTTTCTCTATTTTCTCTAGCATATACCTTAGGTGTTATTTCTCCAAAAATCAATATTAATATGGTCATGATAGCCGTTACTAAACCAACTGCGCCACTATGGGAAGACGGCATTAATCTTACTGCAAAAACTGTTGCCGTAGATGTAGCTAAGATGTTTACAAGATTGTTCATTACAAGTATAGTGGTTAAATAATGATTTGGATTTTCAACAAAATGTTGATACTTTTTTCTTTTTTTCTCATCTTTTTCTTCATCAATCAGTTCTTTTATTCTGTATTTCCCTATTGTAGTTAAAGCAGTTTCAGATCCAGAAAAAAATCCTGAAAGAAATAAAAGAACAATTAGTAAAACTAATGAGCCCCACAAACCACCGGGGTCATCCACTATCCATCAGCTCCTTATTACGATATTTTTTTGAAACCATATCCTATGGCTTCACTATTTGGTAAAATAACCATAAACGCGTTACTATCCCTTTCTTTTACAATCTTCTTAAGTAAGCCTATCTCTGATCTTGAAATAGTCACCATTATAATATTTTTTTCTTGATTAGTGTAACTACCTACTCCTTTTAAAAAGGTAACTCCTCTATCTAATTTGCTATATATATCCTCTTTAATTTTATCATAATGATCGCTTATAACCAAAATTGTTCTTGTCGATTCAAATCCTTCTATCACCCCATCTATTGTCCTTGCAGTTACAAAAATCGCTATTATTCCATACATTGGTAATAAGGGATTAATTAATATGGAAGACGCGGTTATAACGGTATCAGCAATCATAAGACCCGTACCTACACTCAAAGAGAGATATTTGTTGAAAATCATTGCGATTATATCTGTTCCACCGGTAGTTGCACCTTTCCATATAACTAGCCCCATGCCAAATCCAGCTATCAAAGCCCCGTAAAATGCAGCTAATAAGGTCATTTCTAGACCTGCATTTCCTGTTTCTCTCATCAATGAAGGAATAAGTTGATCTAAGCCTAAACCATGCTGAAAAAAATCAGTTGAAAAGGATAGTAAAGCAGCCGAGTATATACTCTTTATTCCAAATCCTATTCCAAGCAACCAAAATCCCAAAAAGAACAAAATCAAATTATAAGCAAACATTTGTATCCCTACCCACCAACCAAAAAAATTGTTTAATATTATAGCCAGCCCGCTAACACCACCAGCAATAATATTGTAGGGAATCATGAAAAGAACTAACCCCAGAGCGGTAATTAAAGTACCCAGCGTAATAATGATATAATCCTTGATAACTATTTTTTGATCAGAGATATTAAATTTCATTCTTTATACCCCCACGATGAATTACTCTACGTTTGTTTCTTCCAAAAGTTGACTAAGGATCTTCCTTTCTTTTCTCGATGGCTTGTTGATTTTCACGTTTATTTTGACATATAAATCTCCTCTTTTGCCACCACCAAATTCTGGAAGTCCCATATTTCTAAACCTTAAAATGGTTCCAGGGTTGGTTCCTTCTGGTAATTCTTCTTCGATGTCTCCCTCCAACGTGGGAATTTTGACCGTTCCTCCCAAAACTGCTTTCAAATAATTTATCGTGATCTCTGTTTCTAAATCTGCCCCTTTTCTGACAAATTTTTCATGGGGAAGAACTCTTACTTGAACAATTAAATCACCGTTTGGACCTCCATTCTTACCTGCATTACCTTTCCCTCTTATCCTCATAGTATAGCTATTTGGAACTCCTGCAGGAATCGTAATTTCAATCTTTTCTTTTTTCAAAACTTTTCCGCTACCAGCGCAATAAGAACATCTATGGTTGATTATTCTACCTTCTCCATTACAAGTTGGACATGTATATGTTCTAACAAAACTACCAAAAAAACTCCTTTGCTCCTCTCTTATAACCCCTTTACCATTACATCTTGGACAAGTTTCAAAACTGGTGCCGTTTTCTGCTCCGGTACCATGACAGTGCTGACATACTTCGTACCTGTTGTACTCAACAATTTTCTTAACGTCGTACATAATTTCTTCTAATTTTAAACTGATTACTACATTAATATCTTCTCCACGTTCTTTGGCAACGTTTCTTTGTCTAGAAGAAGACCTACCTCCGCTTCCTTGTGTACCAAAGAACATATCGAAAAAGTCAGAGAATGGGCCTCCACCAAAATCTTCTCCAAATATATCTCCAAAAATATCACCTATGCCACCGCCTGCACTACTTTGCCCTGTATAGGCGGTTCCTTCTTCTGGTACAAACCCGAATCTATCGTACACTTTCCTTTTTTGTGGATCACTTAAAACTTCATAAGCCTCCTGAATCTCTTTAAATTTGCGCTCTGCCTCTTCTTTATTTTCACGGTGTCTATCAGGATGCCACTCTTTAACTTTTTGTCTATACGCCTTTTTTATCTCTTCTTGTGATGCATTTCTATCTACTCCTAAGATTTTGTAATAATCTTTTCTTTCAGCCATAATTATTTATCACCTTCTTTTGAGTCGATTCCTTCCGCAGTTTGTTCCTCGGAACCGGCATTTTCGTCACAAGGGTTTTTCTTGTCTTCAACTTTTCCCTTGACCCCGTTCGGGGTGTTCTCCTTCGGTTTAACAGCAACTATAACCCTTGCTGGTTTTATTACTTCGCCTTCCAATTTGTAACCAATTGATTGGACATCGTATATGCAGTATTCGTTCACTTCTTTCGTTTCAAACTTGTCAATAACATCGTGTTCGAATGGATCGAATTGATCACCTTTTTGAGGAACGATAAATTTCATTTTCAAGGAGTCAAAGACCTTCAACATGTCTTTGTAAACCATCTCAACTGCCGAAACAAATTCAGGTTCATCTTTGTAATTCAAAGAAAGCTTCAACTTTTCAAAAGGAACAAGTAATTTTTCTATTATCTTCTTTGTTGTACTCAATTTTATTTGCTTTTTTTCTTTCTCAACTAAATTTTTGTAATCTTCAAATTTAGTTTTAAGATATATAGAATACTCTTTAAATTCATCTCTTTCTTTTTCTACCTTTTTTAACTCGTTTTTCAGCTCTTTATTTTCTTTTTCCAATTCCTCTACTTTCTTTTTCAACGATTCGATATCTTCTTGATTTGATTCTTTCTCTTTTGTTTCTTTCATTTCTTCTCTTTCTTCTTGCTGTGCTCTTTCTTCTCTTTCTTCAGCTTTGTCTCTTTTTTCCATTTCAGCGAAACACCTCCTAAAAACTGATTATTACTATTTTTAAGTTTGCGCCCTTTCACCCCGCAGCCCACCTATCTAAGGAAAGAGTCTGGAGCCCCTTAAACCCAGTATGGGGAGGGCTTCGCCCTGAACCCTTTTTAAAATCGAAATCTTATTTTTGAAAGATGTTCTTTTTTCTATGCTGCGCTTAATCTTTATTAGCGCCTCTTTCACCCTGCAGCCCACCCATAGAGAGTTTCGAGCTGGGACCCTTTTAAAACGTTTTATCTCTTGAGTCTATAAACAAAATTATATACCATTTTCACAAATTTTTTGATATAATCTCTGAGAGTCTAGAAATATACTCTCTCAAAAAATAGTAATTTTTTTCATAATTACAGTATTTTTGAGTTATAAACAACACTCTACCAAGAGGATCAGCATTTAATTTATAAGTAGTGTAAAAAAATACCATTTTTTTTAGCGCTTTAGAGTTTAAATCTTCACCAAATAATATTTCTATATCATCGGTGAAATCTAAAAGTTTAAATATCCCTTCTTTGATTGTATCATTTTCAACCATTGAAGCCAATGTTTCGATAGCTTCCAAGTCTGGAATAGATTGAGAAATGATTTTTTCAAGACCGCTTATAATATATTTTTTTCTGTTGAACTCAGATGTTAAATGCCCCAAAATCTCTATGAAATTAGTCACCCTTAGATCTTCTGTTTCGAATTTTGGAGCTGAAAGAAACATGAAAAGTGAATGAAAAGATTTGCCAACAAGACCATTATTCAAAATATTTTCTAATTCCTTTGAAGGTGGCAGACCATATATTTCAACCGTCCTGGATACAGCTAAACCTAAATTTGTTAAAATAGTAATGACGTTATTCGTATCCATCAAAGGGGTAACCGTTACCCGAGTTATATATACATATTTTGGATTAGGATATTCAAAAATCACCAAACCTTCCAAGGTATTGGCTATTAGTTCACTCAAACTTTGAAACATAAGATTCAAATCGTAAAACTTGTACCTTTTTGGAATTTCGATATGTGTATCCTCTTGGTTGTAGGCGTCTTTTATCATTTGAAAATAGATCTTTAAAGCGGGATTTGTAGGAATTCTTCCACCACTTGAGTGTTGTTGATAAATGTATCCTAATTTTTGGAGTTTTTGCATATCGTTTCTAATAGTGGCACTACTAGCTTTTATATTTGAATTTTCCAAAACTTCATCAGAGCTAACTGGTTTTTCGTTTTTTATGTATAATTCAACAATAGTTTTTAGAATTTCCTTTTGTCTATCGTGTAGCACCTTAGCCATTTTATCACTCCTGCATATTAAGTGCTAATAATATGATACCAGGTCTTATATACATTGTCAAATATATTAATTTACTACATTGTAACAAGAAAAGTTTTGAGTGATGAGAAAAGCAATTATTTAGGAGGCAACATTAATGAAAATCCCTTCAAACGAATTAATAAAACTTTTAAACGGTAATATAAAAAAGAAAGTAATCAACAATGAAATATTCAATATAGCAGATATTAAAGACAACAGTGAAAACGTTGAAAAAGACGATGTTTTTATCGCTTTTAAAGGTTCACGTTTCGATGGCCATGATTTTATCCTTTCAGCATTTGATAAAGGTGCTTCATTAATAATTGCTCAAAACGAAGAAAAGATCCCAACAACTGATTCTCTACAATACATAATCGTAGATGATATTAAGAAGGCTGCTGCCGATTTATCTCACAAATTATTTGACATCTCCCCAGATGATTTTAAAATACTGGGAGTAACAGGCACTAATGGCAAATCTACAACGGTATCTTTAGTTCATCACATCTTACAAAAATCAGATAAGGATTCGACACTAATAAGTACCGTAGAAATTAAAATAAAAGACGAGGTAATTAAGGAACCATACAACACCACTCCCAGTATCTTAGAGTTGTCCAAAATATTAAAAAACAGCAAAGAAAATAATATTGAATTTATAAACATGGAAGTATCCTCTCATGCTATCCATCAAAGAAGAATTGAAGGCTTTAAATTCGATATCATATCTTTCACAAACATCACAAGGGATCATCTGGACTATCATAAAGATTTTGAAGAGTACAAAAATATCAAATTGTCCCTGATGAACTATTTAAAAGATGAAGGAAAAATAATAATTAATCTCGACAGGTTGAACAAAGAAGACTTCGTTAAAAGCGGAAAAGAAGTTATCACCTATGGATTTAAAAAAAACGCAGACTTTGTTATAGATAATTACGAACAAACGCTTCAACAAATGAAATTCACGATAACAACAAAGGAAAATAAGAGTTTTGAAATACGATCCCACTTGATTGGGAAGTTCAACGTTTACAATATAACAAATGCCTTTGTAATAGCAACCCTATTCGGGCTGGATCCTGAAAAAATCATCTATCCCATTTTCACATTTAAAGGTGTCCCTGGAAGGTTCCAAATTGTTCCAAACAGTCAATCGTTGGGATTTGTTGCGGTTATCGATTTTGCACACACCCCTGATGCACTTAACGAAGTATTAAAAACCGCTTCGTCAATAACTGAAGGTAGGATAATCACAGTATTTGGGGCCGGTGGAAACGCAGACCAAGGAAAGCGAAAGTTGATGGGACAAGTTGTAAGTGAGAATTCAGACGTCATAGTTCTCACCAACGATGATCCAAAGGACGAAGATCCCAACCAAATAATAGAAGATGTATCAAAAGGTATAGACAAAGATAAACATTTCATTATCATACCTGATAGAGAAACCGCCATAGACACAGCCTTAAGATTTGCCAACAAAGGCGACATGGTAATCATAGCGGGAAGAGGTCATGAAAAATACCAACTCTTCGCCCACGGAAAAAAGGTTGAGTTCAACGATTACGAAGTGACCAAAAAACTAATTGACAAAATAAAAAGGAGTTCGGGAAGGTAGTGTTAGAACGGTTAAAATATAAAGGCCACAATTTTCAAATTGACTCTCGAAAAGTCAACAAAGGTGACGTGTTTTTATGTTTAAAAGGCGAGAAAACAGATGGACATCTTTTTATAAACGACGCATTGAAAAACGGGGCGTCTTATGTAATTGTTGAAAAAGATGTTGCAGGTTTTCCAAAAGAAAAAATAATAAAAGTCAACAGCGTCTTGGAAGAAATGCTTATCTCTGCTTCCACATTAATCAATCAAAACGCTAAATTAAAGATTGGAATAACTGGGTCCACTGGGAAAACCACCACGAAAGAATGCTTATACTATTTGTTGTTAGCCTATTTCAAAACCTTTAGAAACGAGATGAATTTGAATACAGAGATAGGAATACCATTATCGATTTTAAACAACTATAACAACGAAGAAACCGTCATACTAGAAGAGGGTCTTAGAAAAAAAGGAGACCTCGAATTTTTATCGAGATACTTTAAATTGGACGTCGCTATCATCACAAACGTAGGGGCTTCACATCTGGAATTTTTAGATTCTTTAGAGACGGTAACTAAAGAAAAGATGAAGATAACAAGTAGCATGGATAAAGGGGTTTTGATAATCAATGGAGATTACTCGATATTAAAAGAATTGGCGCCGAAGCATCTGAACCAACTAACCTTTGGAACCAAAGATGAAAACGATGCCGTTTTGCAAAGCTTCCATTACAATGAAAACCACACCACAACTGTTTACGCCAAAATTCTTAAAGAAGATTTCATGGTAACACTGAACAATTATTGGAGTGAAGGTCAGATATTAGACTTGCTTTCAGGATTGTTGTTTTTGAGATTCATCGACTTACCAATTGATCCATACTATTTATCCAATATTAACATCCCTCAAGACCGTTTTCAAACCATAAAACGTGGAAATCTTTTAATAGTGAACGACTCATACAACGCATCGTACGAATCTTTTAAAAGTGCTTTTAACAGCATAAGTAAATTTAGTCTTTCCCCTAAAATTATCATAATGGGGGAAATAAAAGAATTAGGAAAATACAGTGAAGAATACCATATTAAAGTTATAACAGAAGCCTTAAACATTTTTGACCGGATTTATTTCTATGATCCACAAGACAAATTTTCATATCTATCAAACGATAAAGTTACCTTCTTTCAAAAACTAAAAACAATTGATGAAATAATATCAAACACCACCAAAGGAGTGATCTATATAAAAGGATCTAACGCTACAGGAATAAACAAATATCTCAAGGAAAGTGACTTAATTTGGAAAGACTAATATTTTATATCACGTTAATAACTTTTATTGTTTTACTTTTTCTCTATCCAATATTTATAAAATGGTTAAAAAAAAGGCAATTTGGACAATATATCAGAAAAGAAGGTCCTGATATTCATAATTACAAGCAAGGAACCCCTACAATGGGGGGAATTTTATTCGTTCTCGCTATTTTTTTTCTGAGTATGCTCACTTACTTCATTCAAAATGAAGATTTATTTCTGATAATTGGAGTTGCTACTTTACTTTTTGGGTTTATTGGATTTCTCGATGACTATCTGAGTATAAAAAAGAAAGATTCCACAGGGTTAACGGCCATACAAAAATTATTAATGCAATTCTTATTCTCCATCTTTATAGTATATCTCATATCAAAAATGAATCCCCATTCGATATTGAAAATACCTTTCACAACTAAAAGCTTAGACCTAAAATATTTCTATCCGCTGTGGGGGATAATATACCTAACAGGTATGTCCAACGCAACAAATTTAACTGACGGAATAGACGGACTGTCCGCAGGAATTTATGTAACATCAGCACTATTCACCACACTGATTGCAGGCGTGAATTTTAATTACATTCCCATATTGATATTGCCTGTAATAGCGTATCTCTTTTACAACATAAAACCGGCAAAAATATTTATGGGAGACACTGGATCTTTAGCTTTAGGTGGAATATTAGGTTCTTTAGCGTTATATTATTCTGTTGAACTTTTTACTATTTTAACCTGTTTTATATTTATTACAGAGATGTTTAGCGTTATAATACAAGTGGGAAGTTTCAAAATACGAAAAAAAAGAGTCTTTTTAATGGCTCCAATTCATCATCATTTTGAACTAAAAAAATGGAATGAAGAACGAATCGTACTAACATTCTGGACTATAAACTTATTAACTGGAATAGTCGCTCTAGGAGGAATATTGTGAAGATATGCCTTGTAGGATACGGAAAGAGTAACACAGATTTACTGACGAAGCTTTTAAAAACAAACCATCAAATCTTTGTCAGTCAAGACAGAGATTTTAAAAAAAACGATGAAATATACTTTAAGAAAAACAACATTCAATATGAAACCGAACACAACGACCTTTTAAAAAACTGTGATTTGGCTATCGTAAGCCCTGGCATCCCTCCAAACAGTAAGGCTGCTAAAATAATATTTGAAAATAATATCGATTACACTACAGAATTAGAGTATTCATGGGAAAGTATAAAAAAAGCAAACAAAAAAGCTGTTTTTATTGGAATAACAGGAACCGACGGGAAATCAACTACCACCTCTTTAATAGGACATATATTAAAATTCGCAGATCCTTTAACCTTTGTAGGGGGTAATATTGGAGTTCCCTTAGCTCAAGTAGCAGAAACTTTAAACTATTACGTAGTTGAAGTTAGTTCTTTTCAAATATTCTGGTCAAAAACGTTTACTCCTGAAATATCTGTATTAACGAACTTAGCACCCGATCATCTAAACTGGCATAAAGACTTGAATGATTATTACAAAACCAAAGCAAACTTATTGTTAAGAACCCTTAAATCAGGAGGAGTGGCAGTTATCAACGAAGACTCTGTGAATCTTTTAAACCTAAAAGATTATCAATCAAGTGAAAGGTTTATAACTTTCTCTAAAGACGTAATTGAAGGTAACTACATTAAATACAGAGACAAAAAAATACATGTCAACAACAAAATATTTGAACTGGACATCTTCAAAGAAGACATCTTGGCATCAGTAGTGACGACGTTAAATCTTGGAATCTCTGAAAAAATTATCGAAGAAGCAATAAACTCTTTCAAACCACTAAAGTATAGGTTAGAACTGATAAAAAGCAAAAACGGAGTCAGTTATTACAACGATTCAAAAGCAACCAACGCTCA
Source organism: Petrotoga mexicana DSM 14811 (assembly GCF_002895565.1). Lineage (GTDB taxonomy): Bacteria > Thermotogota > Thermotogae > Petrotogales > Petrotogaceae > Petrotoga > Petrotoga mexicana. The sequence goes on along the minus strand of NZ_AZRN01000002.1, from coordinate 4,588 downwards.
CTCCGCTTACAACGCTTACAAAAGTTTCAGAAGAAAGAGTTATATAGCAATCCTAAGTGGAATCCCTAAAAATGAAGACTTAACACCACTAATAGAAGAACTTAAAACGTATGCCAAAGCCGTTGTAGTTTTTGGAGAAATGGAAAAAGAAGTCAAAAAATACCCATTGAATCACAAATTTATCTTCAAAAGTAATTTAGAAGAAGTGTTTTTATACCTAAGTGAAATATGTGAAGTTGGAGACAATGTAGTATTTTCACCAGCGGGAGCAAGTTTTGATAAATATAAAAATTATGAAGAAAGAGGGGAACACTTCAATTCTTTGGTAGAAAAATAATAAAAGGGTTACAGGGCGAAGCCCTCCCCTTGCTGGGTTTAAGGGGCTCCAGACCCTTTCCTTAGATGGGTGGGCAGCGGGGTGGAAGGGCGCTAATAAGGACAATAATTCCATATCTTGGAGGCATTTAGATGGATAATGAAGAAGTAAAAATCGTCATCGAAAAATTAGTCTACGGTGGATACGGCATGGCACGTTATGCCGGCAAAATCTACATGGTAAACAACGTTTACCCTGGAGAGTTTGTCTCCGTTATTCCAACAAGAACGAATAAAAATTTAGTATTTGCAGATCTAAAAGAAATCATACAACCATCCCATCAAAGGGTATCCTCCAAATGCAAACACTTCCCTGAATGCGGAGGTTGCCAATGGCTCGATTATGATTATCAATCTCAACTAAAATCAAAAACAGAGATAGTAAAAGAACAGTTAGAAAGAATCGGTAAGTTAGATAGCTCCCTTGTGAATGCCATAATCGAAAGCGATTTAATTTGGGGTTACAGAAACAGAATGGAATACGCCTTTCAGAAAAATAATAACTTAAAATTAGGTTTAAATATTGCCAATTCAAACAAGGTTCTTGATATCTACTCATGCCCAATCTCACCTAATTTATTTGATAACATAAGAAATAAATTCAGAGAACTAGTTAATAAATTGAATATCGAAATATACGACAAAAACTCAAAAAAAGGAATCTTGAAACATTTAGTCATCCGAAGATCCTTTTCCAAAAATCAAACGATGGTTATTATAGTTACCAACACAGAGTATTTGCCTTATGAAGAAGAGATAAAACAGTTTTTTCAACAGAATTTCCATCCTTATTCACTCATTCACTTGATGAACAGTTCCGATAGCGTTGTACTACGGGGTCCTTACAAAACGCTTCTCGGTGAAGGAGTATTAAATGAGGAGTTTGACGATTTTAAATTCCAAATTCCACCAACTGCTTTTTTTCAAAACAACTACAATGTTACACAAAAACTATTAAGGCACATATTAGAATATTTCAAAAACAACACACAAAAAGATGACACTATGTTAGACTTATACTCTGGTGTTGGACTATTTTCAATATACTTTTCACCGCTCTTTAAACATATAGAATCCGTTGAAACCTCCAAAGTTTCAGTAAAAGCGGCGATCTCAAATTCTCATATAAACTTTATTAAAAACGTTAATTTCATATTAGCAAGTTCAAAACCGTATCTCATGAAAAATTCCGATAACAGATTTGACTATGTCATCTTAGATCCCCCAAGAAAAGGTTTGGAAAAGAAAGAGATCCAATTACTATCTTCTATGGCAAAAAAGGGGATTATCTATGTATCTTGTGACCTTTCAACTTTTGCCAGAGATCTCAATATATTTACAAAAAATGGATTCACTCTAAAATCAGTTCAACCATTTGATATGTTTCCACACTCATACCACATCGAAAACGTTGGCATTTTAGAAAAAAACTAAAGTGAGTTACAGGTCAAAGACCTTCCCTTGCTGGGTTAGGGACCGCAGGTCCCTTTCCTTAAATGGGCGGGCTGCGGGGCGAAGGGGCGCAAATAATGTTCCTTTTCCATACGGGTGGGGAGCGGGGCGAAGGGGCGCTAATAAAGACTAAGCATAGCTTACAAAAAATTTCATCTTTAAAAAATAAGGTTTCGATTTTAAAAGGGTTCAGGGTAAAGCCCTCAACAATTGAAAGGAGGCTTTTATGGAATTTTCTACTAAAATAGAATCATTACAACCATCTGCAACTATTGAGTTAAACTCAAAGGCTTTAGAATTACAAAACAAAGGGTACGAAATAGTCAGGCTGACGGCTGGAGAACCTGATTTTGATACTCCTCAGCCTATAATAAACGCTGCTTACCAAGCCATGAAAGAAGGAAAAACCAAATACACGGACAACAAAGGAATAAAAGAACTCAGACAAAAGATAGCTCAATATATAAATAAAAAATACTCAACTAATTACAATGAGAACAATGTAATCGTAACTAATGGGGGAAAACAAGCTTTATTTAACTCACTCTTTTTGATAACAAATCCGGGTGATGAAATAATAGTAATTGATCCATCTTGGGTCAGTTACGACGCACAAATCAGAATGGTTGGTGGAATTCCCGTTCACGTTAAAACTACGAAAGAAAATAACTACATACCAGAAAAAAAACATCTAGAAAAAGCTATAACCAAAAAAACAAAAGCTATTATAATTAATTCTCCCAACAACCCAACAGGTGTGGTTTACGATAAAGAGTTTTTGAGCTTTATCTCAAAACTCTCCATCGATCATGACTTTATAATCTTAAGTGATGAAGTATACGATGCACTTGTATACGATGGTGATTACACCTCTATGGCAAACTTTGAAGAATCAAGAGATAGAACAATATTTATAAACAGTTTCTCAAAAACCTGGTCAATGACGGGATGGAGAGTGGGATATACGATTGCCAACGAAAAAATCATAACTCAGATGGCTAAGATTCAATCTCATTCAACTTCTAATGTGAACACACCCTCTCAATATGCTGCACTCAAAGCTCTAGAAATAGACAATTCTTACATGGTAAAAGAATTCAAAAAAAGAAGGGACTACTTGTATGCTGAATTCATAAAACTCGGTTTAACTTTTCACAAACCAAAAGGTGCTTTCTATTATTTTATCGACATATCGAAGTATGGATTGAACGATAAAGAATTCTGTGAAAAATTACTCGATTATGGTTTGGCAGTAGTCCCAGGTTCGGCTTTCTTTTCTGACGGGCATATCAGACTCTCTTTTGCAGCCTCTATGAATGATTTGCAAAAGGCGGTCGAAATACTTAGAAAGTTCCTAACGGATTTGGAGACGGAAAACGTATGAAAATTGATTTATTAGTAGCTGAGATAGGAAGTACAACAACCGTGATCACAGCTTACCAGCTCATGGAAAAGAGCGTTAAAATAATAGCTCAAACAGAAAGTTACACAACCATAGACAAAGGTGATGTAACCATTGGAATAGAAAAGGCACTAAAAAATATGGAAGAAAAAGTTAAAGATAAAATAAGTTGGGAAAAATTTTTAGCAACCTCTTCTGCTGCCGGTGGGCTAAGTATGACGGTCCACGGATTGGTATACGATATGACAGTCAGGGCAGCGAAAGAAGCGGCATTAGGAGCTGGGGCTATTTTAAAATATATTACATCCGGCAAACTTAGAGAAACCCATTTGAAGCAAATTTTAAAGATTAAGCCAAAATTGATTCTCTTATCAGGTGGAGTCGATTACGGAGAAGAAGAAACCGTTCTTTACAATGCTGAATTACTCTCTAACTTGCCTTTAGACATCCCCATAATATACGCAGGAAACACCGCTGTAAAAGAAGAAATAGAAGAAATCTTCAAAGAAAAGAACAAAAATATAATCATAACAGAAAACGTCTACCCTAAAATAGATCACCTCAACGTTGAACCGGCAAGAAAAATAATCCAAGAAGTTTTCTCAAAACATATAATTCATGCCCCAGGTATGGAAAAAATCTATGATGTAGTGGATGAAGAAGTCATTCCTACCCCTGCGGCTGTTATGAACACCACTGAATTACTAAATGAACTGTATGGAGATGTTCTAACAATTGACATTGGAGGAGCCACCACGGATATAGACTCCGTTACCGATGGCTCACCAGAAATTCAAAAGATTTTAATATCTCCACAACCCCGTTCCAAAAGAACAGTCGATGGAGATATGGGAATATACGTAAACGCACATAACGTAGTTGAAATGATAGGCAAAGAACAAATAAAAAAGGACTTTGAAAACTACGAAGAGATACTAAAAAATCTATCCCCTTATCCACAAAACGACGAACAAGAAAAATTTGCAACTTACTTGGCAAAGTTTTGCTTCTTAACTTCCCTAAAAAGACATGCTGGAAGAATTGATTACATCTTTACTCCCACTGGAAGAAAAAAGGTGGCTCAGGGAAAAGATTTAACCGCCGTAAAAATCATCTTTGGCACCGGAGGAATACTATCAAGGTCGAAGTACAAAAAAGAGATATTTGAAAGCTTAAAACAGTTAAAAAATTCAGATGACCTATTACTACCATCAAAAGAGGTAACCTTCGCCTACGACAAAAATTACATATTCGCTAACATAGGTGTTATCGCAAACCTCGACAAAGAAATAGCAAAGAAAATATTACAAAATGATATAGAATGCCTTCCTTAGATGGGTGGGGAGCGGGGTGGAAGGG
>NZ_AZRN01000001.1 GCF_002895565.1 Petrotoga mexicana DSM 14811 | reverse complement strand
GTGGGCTTGGGGATGTGTATAAGGGACAGCTCCATCCTTTCTCAAATCTTTTCTCTCTTTTAACTTAAAACCTTTGTCAATACCCAGTATTTGTGCTATAATTTTGTTGCTCATGATATCACTCCTCTCTCTCTTTTTATTTTTTTGTTTTTTGTTCTATGAGGAGTGATATCTTTTTTTATCCCTTTTGTCAAGTATCTCATCAACCATTTTTATTATACAGCCGAAGCGATCTGGTCTGATTCTTTACTTGAAGAAGATGAAGAAGACTTTGATTTGGATTTTCTTGAATCCGTAATGTAGAAACCTTCTCCCTTAAAAGAAATTCCCACGTTACCAATCACCTTTTCAGTTTCCGAACCGCATAGTTCACATTTAACTTCGGGTGTTTCATTCATAGAATGCAAGACAGTGAACTCATAACCACAATTTTTGCATTTATACCTATATAGAGGCAACTTTATCCTTCCCCCTTTTTTATTTTTATTGGAGAAAAATCACAAGTAATCATTGTATACCATATCAAATTTATGTGAAATTTTATATGTTATGGATGTTAATAGTTTTTTTATTTGTCTATTTGTCCTGTTTCCATGTACCATAAATATAGATCTAATTTCCCCAATGGTTCTCCAACCATCTTTGAAAAAACTCTGAGTTCTTTTTCAAGCTTTGTATACTTTTTCTCCGTCCAAGAAGGTTTAGGGACTTCTTTCACAAGCTTATAATCCTTTATAATTCTCAAGATATGCTTATCTAATATAGCGATGTCTTCTCTTCCAACATTTCTTAAAAAATGGCTAGCTTCTTTCCAACCTATGCCTTTAATATTTTCAACCAGAAACCTTCTACTTTCTGAAATATCTTTTTGAAGTAAGTTCTTCAAATTTCCAATTATCCATCTATTTTCAACTATGTATCGTGATCTGGTGTTTGGGAACCTATGTCCAACTTCTTTTAATTTTGATATTAATTGCTTTTCGTTGTAATTGGCGAAACCTTCTTTTGTGATTAATTTCTGTGCTTTTATACCACCCTTTGCCCTCCAATTTGCCGTTAATACACAAAAAGATAGTTCACTGAATAAGTCCAATTCATCCCCATTTTTCCCAATATCTTTAAACTCTTCAAATCTCCTTTCAACTTCATCCTTGATGGTGAGCTTTAGATCTTCTATTTTACTGACCAAAAGATCTGAAGGATTCGTTATTTTAGAATGGTTCATCTATTACCTCCAAGAAAGTTTTAATTATTGGCTTTTTTTCTGTTAGATCTTACAAGTAAGAAGAAACCTATGATCATATAAACGATAAGAGAAATAAAGATTCCAAAAAACTCCGGCTGGCTTAGCTGTTCCCATCCATTTAATAAAGAATTGTCACCTATGATTATAGATGTGTGTTTTTCCAATAAATAGATGGTATAAAAAGAGAGTATAAAACTACCAAATATCACGGAGATGATTGAGATAATTGACTGATAATTCTTTGAAAAGATTATCGCAACGATCACACCTAAGATAGCAAAAATTATCCAAGGAATGTAGGAAATGGGAAAGGGTAGATTATTCAACCATTCACCGTTTGAAGAAATGATAAAAGTTCCAACTGAATAACCAACCAATCCGCCTAATAGAAAACCACCAACCACAAAGGCTATATTTACCAGATGATAGAATACAAAGCCGAAGATCAAACTAAATATCAAATAAATAAAAAAGCTATAATCACCGAACGTTAGGACAAAATTACTAATTAACGGAATTTTTAGCAAATAAGGTATTACTATGGAATAAGAAGCATAGACACCTAAAAGAAAAATAGTAACTTTAAAAGAAATCTTTGAAAAAAGCAAAAGTACTAGGGATAAGGGCAACAAAATATAGACTGAATTAACTAACAATAAATAGAGATTTGTGAATGCCTCATTGTTGATAAAATCGGGAGGAACCATATGAATTTCACTCCTTTTGCACTTTAATTAGTGTTTTAAAATTTTAAACCAGTTAATTGTATCACATATTTTTGATTGGCAAAATGAATTTTATGGTATAATTTTAAAAAGATTTCAACTCCTTTGAATGGAGTGAAGGGTACTAAAGATTTCTATAGAAAGAAAAAAATTCAAAAGTTAAAAGGAGGAATTAAATTGGGAAGTTTAAGAATCGAAGTTGATGAAGAATTTATAAACGGATTAATAGACAAAGTTATAGAAGAAAATACTCAAGTGCAAGGCCTAAAAAATTTGAATGTACAACTGAGGGAAGATGGAATAAATTTTCAAATGGAGGTTAATTTTTTAGGGAAAGATTCAACAGTAGAATCTTTAATTAAAATTTTAGAAAAGCCGGAGGATTTAGAAAACGGTAAGTTACGTTTATCCTTGAGTGGTGATGAAGGGGTTAGGAAAATATTAGAAGGCATATTTTATATATTTTCAGAATTCAGTGAAGCAATTTCTTCCAAAGATTATGAGATTCTAATAGATTTCAATAAAATAAAAATAAATCCTTTTATTGATACTATGTTAAAATCTTTAAAAATTTCTAGATTCGTTCTTCAAGATGGAAAGTTTGAATTACTTCTCGAATTCAAAAAATAGGTGGTGACTAATGAAAGAAATATTGTTGGAAATAGACGAAGAAGCAGCCAAAGAATTTTTGATAAAAGCTTTAGAAAACAGTAAATTTCACTTCTTGAAAAGAATATTTGATCACGTATCGAATATAGAGTTCCGTGATAACGAAATTAGATTCAAGGTGTTGATGTTCAAATACTATTTAAAATTAAAGACATATCCTAGGACATTAACAGGAAAATACGAGTTTTTTCATAATATCCCGGCAAAAATGATCAAAAAAGAAGAACTTCCAAAATTTGTTGAATTAAACGACAAGACAATAGTTATCAATATTCTTGAAAATCCTATTAGCAGAAATATAAGTATAGAGAAATTCGAGATAGAAAACGGGAAATTAAAGCTCATTTTAGGTTTGAATTAAGAAAGGAGCAACGTATTATGGAAATAAATAAAGAATTAATAAAGAAATTAAAAAAACTATCCAACATAGAACTTAGCCCAAGTGAAGAAGAAAAAATAAAGAAAGATCTAAACGATTTATTAGAGTATCTAAAAATATTGGACGAAATAGACGTTGACGAGGTTGAAGAAATGATCTCCCCAGTTGAATTCTCGACTTCCGTTTTAAGAAAAGACGAAGTAGAAAACTTTGAAAATAGAAAAGAAATAATAAACAATTTTCCAGAAAGTAAAGACGGTTTTCTCACTGTACCTGGTATACATATTAACGAGGAAGAATAATTTGAATACAAAAGGAAAAGTGTACGAAGACAAAGCGGTTTCTTACTTTTTGAATAGAGATTATCAAATAATTGCAAGGAATTTTTCTTACAGACATGGCGAAATAGACATAATAGCTTTAAAGAACAAAATACTACATCTTATAGAAGTAAAAGGTGGGAAAGAAACCTTTGGAGACCCCGCTTTCAGGGCAAATTCTAAAAAATTAAAAAAAATCATGAGAACAGGGAATTACTTCATAGCTACCCATAAAAACCTAGAATTTGATGAAATTCAAATTGATGTAATTTCTGTCACCAACGAGGGAGTCATAAATTATTACCCAGCTCAAAGGCTATAAAAAAGTGCCCCTGGAAGGAGTCGAACCTTCATTTGTGGATTAGGAATCCACCGTTCTATCCGTTGAACTACAGGGGCTTACTAAAGACAAAAAATATTATAGCAGAAAATTTGACAGCTGTCAATCGATGAAGAATATTAAGCGTTGTTACTAGTTGAAAGGGGCATTAGTAAGTTTTTGAGTTTGCGGAAACAGTAAAACACTATATGGGGGGTTATAAGTATGAAAAAAGCTTTGTTTCTAATGATGACAGTTATCATGATTGCAAATATGTTTGGATTAAAGGTTATAATGGTTACGGATGCAGGGGGACTCGGAGATAAATCTTTCAACGATGGTACCTGGGCAGGTGTTCAAATGGCTGTCGAACAACTCCCCGATATTGAAGCAGAAATCCTCATATCGAAAGAACAAACCGATTACGTTCCGAATCTTACCAATGCTGCACAGAATGGAGATGTGGTAATAGGGGTAGGATTCATGATGGCTGATGTGTTATTCAATATTGCAATGCAGTATCCTGATACATTTTTTATAGGGATAGACATAGAACCATCTCCTAATCAAGTAATTCCTTCTAATTTAGCTCTTTATACTTTTAAAGAAGAAGAAGGTGGATTTTTACTTGGATATTTGGCGGCTTCCATGACAAAAATCAGTAAAGTGGGTTTTATTGGTGGATTAGAAATTCCACCCGTTAAAAGGTATGAAATTGGGTATCGTTCAGGGGTCGAAGCTTTTAATCAAATCAAAGGGGAAAACGTAACGGTAATCACTGGTTACGTTGGTAGCTTTACCGATTCTTCCAAAACCAAACAAATTGCCCTTTCTCATTACGATAATGGAGCGGATATTATCTTCACGGGGGTAACTACCGCAGCAGTTATAGACGCTGCTAAAGAAGTAGGCTCGTCATTTTATGGTCTCCCCAATAATGCCTCTTTAAACCAAATTATAGACAAATACTTTGAAAAAGGACGAGGGTATTTTGTAATTGGATACGATATGGACCAAGATTTTATGGCACCAGGATATGTTTTAACAAGTTCAAGAAAAAAGGTTGATGTTGCTGCATTTGAAGGGATCAGGTCTGCATTATACGACAGAAATTTTAATTCCGGTCATCACGTTCTAGGAATAGAAGATGAAGGTATGGGTATCTCTCCCATGAAATACACAAAGGGAATGGTTCCAAATGAAGTCATTGCAGAATTAGTCTTTTTGCAAAAGTTGGTGAAAGACGGAGAAGTTAATATTCCTCAAAATGAGGCAGAATTAGGTGTTTTTGACGTTAGTAATATAAATTTTCCATTTTAGATGATTCATATAGATGTGTGGAGAGTGTGTCATCAAATATGATAGAAGACAGTAAAATGACTCAAAAAAGGAGGACAATAATATGGATAGCGAAAATATCATAACCCTATTTGACAACGGGAAACACAAATTCATTTTTTTAGGATCAGAAAGAAAAAGTCTGGAAAGTATTCCAACAAATCAGTATCTAATTGTTCATAACGATGAAGGCGTGTTACTTGATCCAGGAGGAGTACATGTGTTCCCCCGTGTTCTTGCAAGCGTTGTTGAATTCATTGACCTGGGTAAAATAAAACATGTGTTCTATTCCCACCAAGATCCCGATGTATCATCAGGAATAACTTTGTGGGACAGCGTTTTAGAAACTAAGTTTTACATATCAAAATTATGGGAGCGGTTTTTACCCCATTTTGGAGTTTTTGAAAAATCAAGAATGGTTTTGATAGAAGATTCTGGAGGAAAGATAAAATTTAAAGATGGTGCTGAATTACATATAATTCCTGCACATTTCTTACACTCAACGGGGAATTTCAACCTTTACGATCCAACCTCCAAAATACTCTTTTCAGGGGATATAGGTGTATCTGTTTTCCCCGAAGGGAAAGATATGGTCTTTGTAGAAAACTTCTCAAATCACATTAAATACATAGAAGGATTTCACAAAAGATATATGGCATCCAACAAAGTTTGCAAAAAATGGGTTGACATTGTTAAAAAGTTGGATGTTGAACAGATGGTGCCACAGCATGGCGCTATATATAAAAAGCCTGAATATAAAGAATTCCTAAACTGGTTTGAATCTTTAGAATGTGGGACAGATCTAATAGATAACATCTATAAGGTTGGGGCAAAATGAGTGGAAAGGAGAATTATACTGATACCATAAAAGAATTAGCAAAAAGTGTGTATCATGAAAATCTTCTTGTTTCTTTCATTGAAAAACTCCAGGAAGTATTGGGAGACAGGTTTAAGGAAGTTAACGATTCAACTAATATGGTTGGAGAAACCCTTGTTGAACTTATAGAAAGTATAGAAAACACTTCAAATGTAATTGAAAAAACAGTTGAAACTGGAGAAGAAGAGAAAAAAAGGATTTCTGCTAATAATGAAGAAATAATCTCCAAATTGAAAAAATTTGGTAAGGATTTTGATGAAGTAGAAAAAGATGTAGGAAAATCACTAGAAAGTGTATCGCATTTAATGGATAATTTTCAAGAAATAGAAGAACTAACTAACGTTATAAAAAACGTTGCCAAACAAACTAACATACTTTCAATAAACGCTTCAATAGAAGCCGCAAGAGCAAAAGAAGCCGGCAGAGGATTCGCTGTAGTAGCCGAAGAAATTAAAAAACTATCATCTGAAACCAACATCGCATCAAGTAAAATATCTGAAAGAATCATTAACCTCTCAAACCAGGTACTAGAAGTCAAAGAAATAATCAACAACTTAGAAGCAATATTTTCAACTATAACCGATTCTATTGAATCCGCTCTTGTTACATTAAATGGAAATTTATCGTTCATGGATGAATTAACGCAAAATTTGGTTTCAGGAAAAGAAGAACTTAAAGAAAACACCAACAACTTGCTCGCATCAAAAGAAATTATAGAAGAACTTGTCAACAATATACATACCTTGGGAAAAGTCTTAGAAACCGTATTGCAAATGCAAAATAAATTGAAAGAAATTGAAATTTAAAAACCAAGTTAATCTTCTAAAAGAGGGAAATGTGCTATGTTGATTACCGTGATTGGTGGAGGAGCTGCTGGATTAATGGCTGCAACAGTTGCAGCATGGAACGGTGCAAAAGTAAGAATAATTGAAAGAAAAGGCAAATTGGCTAAAAAACTCTTGGCAAGTAGCAACGGAAGAGGAAATTTCTCAAATTTGGATATGAATGAAACCCATTACTACAGCAACAATTTGCCTTTTGTGAAAAAAGTGCGGGATATTTTTGGCGTTGTCCAAACACTTAGTGTTTTTGAAGAATTGGGAATAATGGTAAAAGAAAAAGGTACCAAACTATTTCCCTACACAGAAAAATCAAAAGATATCGTTACTCATTTCATTTACGAATTAGAAAAATACAATGTTGAAGTTGTACTTAACTTCCAAGTCGAGCAAATAATTAAAGAAGGAGAAAAATTTCTCATAAAGGGGCAACACAAGGTATTTCAATCGGATAAAGTAATAGTAGCAACAGGTGGAAACTCCTCTCCTCAATATGGTTCCAACGGAAGTATATTTCCCACTCTCCAAGATTTGGGACATTCTATTGTTGAATTACGACCAGGGTTAGTTCCTTTGAAAGTGAGGCCGCATATTATTGAGGATGTTGCAGGTTCAAAGTTAGAGGGGAATGTGTTTCTAATGGATCAAAACGATGAAATTGTTTCCAAAATCTACACTGGTGAAATACTTTTCAAGAAAAATGATGTCCTCACTGGTATACCAATATTAGAACTCAGTAATTATGTACATGAGTATCTAGAACAAAACTCTCCTCTTTTTCTAAAAATTGTCCCTTTTTCTCAATATTCTCACAAAAGTTTGGTTGATTTTTTAACCAAAAAAGTTAGCTCAAAGCCTGAAAGTCCTATAAAACTCCTACTGGTAAGCATTATCGATGAACGATTGATTCCATATTTTTTACCAAAGATAGGATTTGAAGATTTGGAAGCACCTGTTAGTAGTTTGAATGATAAAGATATAGAAATACTGGCCGATAACTTAAAAGATTGGAACTTCGAAGTTGTAGGTACAACAAATTGGAAAGATTCTCAGGTATCTTTAGGTGGAATTAATACAACTGAAATAGACCCTTATACTTTAGAGTCTACAATTATACCTGATTTATTTTTTGTAGGTGAGGTTATGGATGTAGCTGGAGAAAGCGGAGGATACAATTTGCAATGGTCCTGGTCTACTGGATATTTAGCAGGAAATTCCGCTTCTTCTGAATAAAAAGAAGTATGGAGGGTGTGAATCCAATGGAGATTGGTTTAGTACACTACAGGGTAGGAGAAACAGACGGGGTTTCCTTGGAAATGGTTAAATGGAAGCAAGTCCTTAGAAACATGCATTTAAAAACGTATTTAATCGCCGGAGATATGGGGACGTCGGCCGGATTCAAAATCCCATACATTGCATATACGGATAAAAGAAGTAACGTACTGAAACAAAAATCTTTTGTAAATTTAAACAGCTGGAACGAGGCTTATTTTAAAAAGGAGATGAATAGATACATAGAAGATATTTACAATCAACTATATGAAATGATGGATTTGGATGTAATGATTGTGAATAACATCTTTTCATTAGCCCACAATCCTGCAGCAGCCGTGGCTATTTACAGGTTCTGTAAAGATAACGGGATTAAGATGATAGGTCACCACCATGATTTTTACTGGGAAAGAGATTTTTACAAAAATCCAACCAATGATTACATCAAAGAGATCTTGGAAGAATATTTTCCCCCAAAAGACATACCCCACGTCGTCATAAATTCACTTGCCCAAGAAGAGTTGAAAAATAAGAAAGGGTTGGATAGTATCGTCATACCTAATGTATTCGATTTTAACCAAAAACAGTGGGAAATAGACGATTACAACATAAAAATATACGAAAAGCTGAATATATCTCAGAACGATCTGATATTTTTGCAAGCAACTAGAATTGTCAGAAGAAAAGCTATAGAATTGGCGATCGACACAGTGGCGGAAGTAAAAAAGGATTTGAAAAAGTATATTGGAAAAACGACCTTCAACGGTAAAAAGATAACTCAAGATACAAACGTATTTTTAGTGTTACCTGGCCTTTCGGAAGAATCTGACTATGTAGAAGTGTTGAAAGAATATGCCTCACAAAAAGATGTAGAACTAAAATTGGCTTTTTCCATTTCCGATGACATCAGACACGAAGAGGAAGAGATCTTCTCTCTATGGGATTTTTATGCAATAGCCGATTTTATAACCTATCCAAGCATTTTAGAAGGTTTTGGTAATCAATTTTTGGAAGCGATATTCTCAAAAAAGCCTGTATTGATGTTTGAATATCCCGTTTACAAAAAAGACATAGCACCCTTAGGCTTTGAAGTTGTCAGTCTAGGAAGTAAAGCTGAGTATGAAAGAGGCATGTATAGAGTCAACCAAAACGAAATTATTAAAGCAAAAGAAGAAATTTTTCAAATTCTTTTCAATGCCCAAAGGGCTTCAGAGATTGTCCAAAAGAATTTTAAACTGGGAAAGAAATACTTTTCCTATGAAACTTTGGAAAAAAAGTTAAAAAATTTGTTGATAGAAAAAGCTCATTTGGGCTTGTGATTATCCTTATAGGAGGGTTGCGAGGGAAAGGGCACTAACAAAGACTAAGAGCAGCTTATATAAAAAGTTATAAAAAATCTTGTTTTAAAAGGGTCATAGGTCGAAGCCCTCCCACCTGCAGGGTCTAAGGGACCGCAGGTCCTTTCCCCAGAAGGGTGGGGAGCGGAGTAAAAGGGCGCTATAAAATTCTAAAGGCAATATAAAACAATTAAAGACAGGGGGAGATAAATATGACACTCAAATGGAAAATGGCAATTTTAATCATCTTGGTATCCGTTGTACCTATGGCGTTTTTTATCACTTATTCATCATTGAATTATAGTAACATATTGAAAGAAGACACTTCTCAATTAATCGAGATAAACAATTTCCAAACAGCAAATTTTTTGGGTCAGTACATAAATGATCTCAAAAAAGTTACTTCTTCAATCGCTAGTGATCCCGATATCATCAATTTACTTGAACAGTCAAAAGAAGAAAGAGATCGAATGTATCAAAAACTGCAAAATTTCATTGAAGAATACCCTGAATTCATATCTGTTTATGTGGGATCAAAAAACGGTGAAATGTTTATGAGACCCGTAGAATCTGAAAATGAACTACCAAGTGATTATGATCCAAAAGTCAGGCCTTGGTACAAAGACGCTCTTCAAAAGCCGCAAGATGTTATTGTAACAGATCCTTACGTAGATGTAGTAACAGGTGATACCTTAGTTACCCTTTCAAAGGCTGTAAAAAGCGCTAAAAATGAAATAATCGGAGTAGTTGGAATAGACCTTTCCATGTCTAAGGTTTATGAAATTATTGGTAATGAGTTAGGAACCGGAGAAACAATTTATGTGATAAACCAAAAAGGTCAGATAATCTTTCATCCTGAAAGCGATAAAATTGGTCAAGACATTTCAAAAGAAGAATACTTTAAAAACTTAACTCAGGAAAGTGGTTCCATGTATGTTCAAAACGGATCAACATTCTTAGCTTATGATAAAATTAGCGATCCAAATTGGACGGTTATTACCCAAGTGGATACTAAGAATTTATTCAGTGAAGTAAGATCTATTACGAACTTCACTCTTATGCTCTTCATAATAATAGCCGTAGTTGCAGTAATAGTAGGTATTTTATTCGTAATTTACTACATTATAAAACCGATAAACAAACTGAAGACGTATCTTTCAGCGGTAGGAGAAGGTGATCTATCAACTTCTGTAGAAATAAACTCCAAAGACGAAATTGGACAAATGGCAGATTCTTTAAATCAAGCAATAGGTGCCTGGAAGAATTCTATAAACTCAATAAGAGAAGGCTCTTTAAAGATCGACAGTTCTGCTATGGAATTACTCAACATTTCTAAAAACAGTTCTCAATTGGCAGAAACCCTTTCGGAAAAGGCTGCTGAAATAAGTGAAAACGCTGAAGACACCTCCGCCTCTGTTGAAGAGGTTACATCAGGGATTCAGGAAATATCGGCAGCTGCTCAAAATGTTTCTAAATCAGCTCAAGAGCTGAACACTGCTGCTGCAGAAACAGAAAACGCCGCTAACGAAGGACTTGAGTCTATAAAATCTATAGATAAAACAATAAAAGAAGCTGTGGATAAATCCAAAAAAACTCAGAATGTAGTAAAAGCCCTAATAGAAAGATCTGAAAACATTGGCAAGATCGTTAACACGATAAATTCTATAACAGAGCAGACAAATCTTCTAGCCTTGAACGCCGCTATAGAAGCAGCAAGAGCAGGAGAAGCAGGGAAAGGATTCGCGGTTGTAGCTGATGAAATAAGAGGTTTGGCGGAAGATTCCAAAAATGCAACTTCACAGATCGAAAAAATGCTTGAAGGTATTAAAAACAGCACCAATGTTGTAAATGATAGCACAAACGAAACCGTTGGAATAATCCAAAGTATCAACGATCAAATTGACGGTATAAACGACAGATTCCAAGAAATTTTGAATATGGTAAAAAATTTAAACGGTGGAATAGACAACTTAACAGCAACTTCTCAAGAACAAAGTGCAAGCACAGAAGAAATGAGTTCAGCTATGGATAGAGTCGCACAAGCAGTAACTTCTATAAGCGAAAGTTTGAATGAGGTAACCAACCTAATTAACACCCAAAAAGAAGACGCAAAGAAAATTGAAAAGAACTCTAAAGAACTCTCTACTTTATCGGAAGAGCTTTCAGAACAGTTGAAAATATTCAGACTGTAGGAGAATTTATCTTGATTAAACTGTACTTAGGTTACTATTTAGAAGCACTCACCGACAACCAACTTGAAGTTTTAGACAAACTCAAATTTGAAACTTATGAAAGAGAAAACATTCTTAAATTCAGAAAAGAAGTGAAAGACAAAAAGGAAATAGTGCAAGTACTAAAAATCTTAAAAACCTTTGAAATAGTACCTGGTTACGCACTTCAAAAAGACGAAGATTTCTATGATTTTGATGAAGAAGCATCTAAAAAAAATGAAATAATCATTGATGAACTGGGAGAAGGATTCCTGTTATTCCTTCTCTCAATTTTAGAAAAAGAAAAAGAAGCCATACAAAAGGACAAAGAAGCCTTAAAAGGAATCATAGAATCCTTATCTTATGATTACATGGTCCAGATAAATATATGGAACAGATACGGTTATGCAAGGTTGTACATAAAGCAAGAGGATGAAGATATCGGTTTTTTAGACTTGATACACAAATGGTACAAAAGCGAACCAGAATACGAACAATTCTTCAAAGACCTAATGAAGGATAAAAGAATACTAAATTTATCACAGTATTTCTTAAAAAAAGAAGGCTACAGAAAATAACAAAATTGGCGGGTTACAGAGTATAGTGAAGGACCCTAAACTCAGTAGAAGAGCTAAAAGAATTATTGAAATAATTTTCAAAAAGGCGCCCTAAATGGGCGTTTTTCAATTAAAAATTACCACTAAATGCTACTAACTCTCCTCATCAATACATATTTGAAGTCAATTAAAAAAACAGTTGAAAATCATATGGAAAAGTATATAATAAAGTTAATAACAGTGAAATACTTATTATCGACAATAAGAAAATTAGACAAAGTGATATTATTGAAAGAAGGGGAGAAAGAGTACCTGAAGTGGAGGAACTTTAATGAAATATAAAAACGCGTTGTATTTTCTTTGGGAAGAGGTCTCTCGTTTTAAAAAAGAGTTATTCATAAATTTCATACTGATTTTCTCATCAATACCACTAGTAGCCGTGACTCCATTTTTAATCGAAAACTTGATGCAAGAAATTACAACAATAAACGATGGGCAAGGGATTAAAAGTGCCTTAATTACAGCTTTACTGATTCTTGTTATTTATTCCCTCACACGTTTTATTTGGTTTCTAAGCGATTATCATGGAGACATTTTGAAACTGTTAGTGAAAGGGAGCTTGCGTGAGAAATTATATCTAAAGGTTCTAAAATTACCTGCCTCGTACCATAAAAGGAAGCCATCTGGTGAATTGATGGCGCGATTCACCTCTGATATAGATATAGTTGGAGAAGAAACACTTTTTTTCACATCTGTTTTTCAGGCAATAGCTGAATTTTCGGTAGGATGTTATGTCGCTTTTAAATTAAATACTTATTTAGCGATAATATTTGTTTGTTCCCTGCCCATATACTTGTTATGCCAAAAGCAATTCAAACCAAAGATGGAAAGTATGTCTTTGTTAGAACGAGAGGCAAACGATAACGTTGTGAAATCAATAGAAGAAGGAATAAATTCAGCAATTATCATAAGGTTATTAGAAAAAACTACCTATTTTTATCATCTTTTTCAAAACAAGATTCGCAATTGGAATAACTCTATGAAAAACAAAAGTTTTTATGAAAAACTATATAATAGTATAACTATGTATATTGAAGAAGGTTTACCTATTATTATTTTGTGTATAGGTGCAATTTTATCAATGAGGGGTTTGGTAGATATTCCAACGCTGATCGCCTTTTTTACATTCGTTGGAAGGCTATATGTCCCAGTATGGAACTTAGCTTTTCTCTTTACTACCACACCAGCGGCTTTTCCATCAATAAATAGAATTGAAACTTTACTAAACCAAGAAGAAGAAAAAGTACGTAAAGGAATGCCCTTTCCAAAAGAATTTACAATTGATTTTCACGACGTTTTCTTCTCATATGAGGGAAATAATTATATATTAAAAAATATAAATTTGCAAATCAGCAAAGGTGAAAAGATAGCCATTGTTGGATCTACCGGAACAGGGAAAAGCACTTTACTTTTACTATTAACCGAGTTATATAAACCGCAAAGAGGAGAAATATTGCTAAATAAATTAAAACTTTCACAATATGATCTTTTAGAATTACGAAGAAATATAAAATATGTAGAAAGTTCTCCTTTTATATTCAATGCAAGCATAGAAGAGAATATCTTATTAGGTGAAAAAGTTGAAAAAAGTACAATAAATAAGATTTTAGAAATCACACAACTAACAGAATTTTCAGAGTCTCTTAATAAAAATTGTTTGCTTTTATCCAGTGGGCAAAAGCAAAGAGTCAATTTAGCACGAACATTATTACATCCTCCTAAGGTGCTTTTGTTGGATGAAGCTACTTCTGCAATGGATTCACACACTGAAGAATTAATATTTGAAAGTCTAAAGGAAAAGGAAAAAGATATGGCAATAATCTTGGTTTCTCATCGCCTTTCAACAATAACAAAAGCAGATAAGATATATTTTATGGCAAACGGTACTATAGTGGATTCGGGCTCACACATAGAGTTATACAAAAAGAATGAAAGTTACAGAGAATTATTTAAGAAGCAGTATGTGAAAGATGCTCAGAATGACAGATAAAAACTTAAAAAACATTATAATGCATTTATAGAATTGTTCTAAAAGAAGAGAGGATACAAAGAGTTTGAAAAAATGGAGGTGTCGAATATGGTTGATAACAGTTTTGCTATTGAGCGGCATATTTGTTTTTGGCGGAGAAAATAAAGATACATTTCAGACAAGTGAGGTAGTACCCGACACGATTGTAAGTGTTGTGGAAGAAGTATGGTAAATGTTTGATCGATGTATTTACTTTGTGAAAAAAGCAACATTTGAAAAAGCCTAAAAGATTTAAAAAGGGAAAATTAAAAGAATACAGAGCGGTTATCAAAAATGGATAAATTTGGTTTCTTAGACTTTCTTGAAAAACGAGTCAATTAACTTTTAAATCAAACATAAGAGGAGGGAAAATTTGTGGGAATAATTTTAAAGAAGATTACAAAAACTTATAAAGAAGGACAAATTGAAAAGCATGCTCTGATAGATATTGATTTAGAAATTGAAGAAGGAAGCTTTGTAGCTATCATGGGAGAATCAGGTTCAGGGAAAACAACACTTTTAAACCTCATAGGTTTGATAGATGAAGTTACCTCAGGTAAGATAATTGTTGATAGCAAAGATGTGACAGCTTTAAGCCCTGCGAAAAAGACTGAGTATAGAAAAAATAACATAGGTTTCATATTTCAGGATTTTAATTTGATAGATTCATTGAACGTAGAAGAAAACATCATGTTGCCGTTAATAATGAGCAATTATTCAAAAAACGAAATTTATGATAAAGTCAACGATGTAGCAAAAAGGATAGGGATTGAATCGTTGATAAATTATTACCCTATGCAAATCTCAGGGGGTGAAAAACAAAGGGCGGCAATCGCAAGGGCTGTTATTTGTAATCCCAAGATATTGTTAGCAGATGAACCTACCGGGGCGTTAGACACAAAGAATGCGAAAATTATTATGGATTTATTTGTTGAGATAAATAACCAAGGACAAACTATCTTATTAGTTACCCACAGTCCTTACATCGCCAGCTATGCTAAAGAAGTTGTTTTTTTGAAAGACGGATCTATCTTTTCTCAAAAAAGACGTGAAAATAAAAATAGAAATGATTTTTACAACGAGTTATTATCTGTAATTCTTTATTGATGGAGGGGATACGTTATGAAAAGAGGAATAATAACCAAAATCGTAACAAAACAAATAAAGCAAAGCAAAGAATTATATTATCCTTTCATTCTTTCACTTTTTACCAACGTATTTGCCATATTAATGTATTCAGAGTTAGGAACAAATATAGAGATAGTGGTTCCAACAAATAGCACTTTTTTTCAGGAATTTTTTTGGTTAGGGATCATCATATTAGGCCTTTTCTCTTTAATATTTCTTCTATATACTAACAATATAGTAACCAAAAGATATGCCAAAAACATTGGGGTTTTATTAACCATTGGCATCCCCAAAAAAGGTATATTTCTTGTGATCTCTTTACTGTACTTAATAATGTACGTAATTGGTTTTGTTTTAGCCAGTTTAGGCGCTTATATTTCAAAACTAATCATTGCCGGCATTATCAAAAGAACAACGGGAGTACTTGAAGTTAACCTTTTGACTGTTGATTTTTCTTTACTTTTAAATGTGTTTTTATTTTTCTTCGTTCTTGTATTTATACTCATCATTCAAAGCTATATTATGATAAGTAGAAAAACTGTGAGACAGTTACTCTCCTTTTCAGCCGTTCCCACCAAGATACCAAAAAGTAGTAGTGGAAAAGCTGTTTTAGGATTAATCTTTATTATCTTTACTTGGACAATAATGACTAGGTTGAAAAGCTTTTTGGGAATATTTTTAGCTGTCCCTTTAATCATAATAGCAACCTATTTATTTTTTAATTATGTGAGCATAAATTACATAAGTAGAATGAAAAGAAGTAAAAAGTTTTTAAAAGTGGAAAACTTCATACCAACATCAAACTTACTTTTTAGGATGAGCAAAAACGGTATTTCCTTAGCGAATATCTGTATTTTATCAACATTGATACTTTTAGCCCTTACAACAGCATCTTCTGTATTCTTTGGAAAAGAAACAATGATTGACAACAGACTAAACAGGGACGTTTACATAGAAACAAATTCAGAAAATGAAAGTACTAGTATAAAAGAAAGTATAAATACCCTCAAAGAAGAATATCAAGCCACTTTTGTAAATTATGCTGAATATGATGAATTTACAACTGACGCCATTCTAAAAGAGGATGTAATGTATTTTGGACTAACGCTAACGCCAGAAAACATTAGTAATCATTGGGCAATCTCAATAATTCCGTTAGAAGACTACAATAATTACGCTCCGGAAAAGTTGTCATTGGAAGAAAATGAAATAGCTATCTATTCTCTTTATACCCCTTTAAATCTTTCAACTTTAAAGATGCAAAACCAAGCTCTTCAAAAGGAATTCAAAATTTTGGAATTAGATTCTTTTTACATCAAAGAACGGATTCCAAGTTATTTGTTTAGGCACTTATATATCGTAGTTGATTCTATAAATGAAATTAACGAAATAGTAGGATCAACTGAAGAAAGTCACGTTATTTCGTTTGACGTGACAGAAGAGGTTGATACAGAATTTTTTTACTCTTTAGATAATGCTTTAAAAAGTAAAAGAACGATTTTCTATGAGATCAAAAAAATAGTATCAGACGAATGGATAATGTACTTTGGGGGTGGCTTGATTTTGTTGATATTTATGAGTTTATTGTTTATGATGACTTTTATACTCACTTTATACTTCAAACAAATATCCGAAGGGTATGAAGATGCCAAAAGATACGATATTTACAGAAAGTTGGGAGTGAGCGAAAAAATAATAAAAAATAGCACCAGTAAACAGATGTTAAGAATATTCTCTTTACCATTATTAGGTGCGTTACTTCATGGTATTTTCTCTCTTTTCTTAATAAGGAGAATGTTATTAGCCTTCCGGATGAGCAGTTTTATGATTATACTCAATTCTTTTCTTGTGATTGCCTTTATTTTTGCGGTTGTTTATTATATAAGTTACAAATTGACCTCAAGAGTATATTATAGGATCATTTCATAAATTTAGTGCATTTTTTCTGTGATTGGAGATTAAATGAAAAAATGGGGTTTTCTGATTAAATAAATTTTATAGCTAAAAGTACCACAAAAACCGTTTTCAAAAATGCATTGTTGAGTGGTCAACAAGTAACAACAAATTTGTTTGTAGGGAGATGGATTTGATGGATATTATAGAAATAAAAAATCTCTGCAAAGAATACAAAGGAAAAGAAGAGCCTGCTTTAAAAAATATAAACATCTCAATTAAAGAAGTGAAAAGATGAATTCAATGAGTGTACGTTTCTTGTAAATTTCTTAGAAGAAAGGAGACTCCCTGTTAAGGGAACGACGGAAATTCTCGTTAGATCCCTTCTAGGGCGTTTCTTTTAAATAGTTTCTGTATTTAGTTCTACCTAAAAGGTAATTAGAAAGATCAGCTAAGATCCAAATACTTAACAACCTTTTCCAAAAGATTGAAAGCATAATTCTTATCATGGTAGCAAGCAGTGGAAACAACAAAGAAGGAAGTGAAAATTTGATTCATATTAGTGAGGTTCAAGTCAAAGAATTATTTTCAAAAACTAAATTGCCGGATGCAGATTATGTATGCAATCCCTATGTGGGATGCACGCATAAATGTATTTATTGTTATGCGGAATTTATGAAACGTTTTACAAACCATAATTATAATTGGGGAGATTTTATTGATATTAAGAAGGTTTCATCAATAAAAATTCCTGAATTCAAAGAGAATCAAACAATATTATTTAGTTCTGTTACAGATCCATATAATTCGTTCGAAAAAAAGTATGAGGCGACAAGAAAAATATTGAAGAAGCTTACTGGAACTAAGGCTCATGTTGAGATCTTAACGAAGTCAGCATTAGTTACGCGAGATATTGATTTGATAAAGCAGTTTTCAAATATTAAGGTTGGGATTTCTATGAATACCTTAGATGATAAATTTCGAAAAGAAATAGAACCATATGCTTCTTCGGTGGAAAAGAGACTGGATGTTTTATATAAACTTAATGCAGAAGGAATCAATACGTATGTATTTATATCTCCAATCTTTCCAGGGATCTGTGATTATGAATCAATCATAGAGAAGATCTATAAGCATACCCATTATATCTGTTTTGAAAATTTAAATTTGAGAGGTAGTTATAAAGGAAGGGTAATGAATTACATAAAGAATACCAGAACCCATTTGCTACCCTTGTATGATAATATTTATAATAAGAATGATAATTCTTATTGGGAAAGGTTGAAAGATGATATATTAAAAACCTGTGAAAAATATGGTGTTGATTGCAGAATCTATTTTTATCATGATAAAATAAAAAAGAAGTAAAAATCGGGTAAAAGCGGTATTTATCAGACTTATAGTATAATTAAGTTGAACAAACAAAAAAGAAAACTCTTTACCAATCTTTTAGTACACTCTTTCCCCTAAAGGGACCTCTTTATCGGGATGCAGTAAAACAACCTGTCCTTTTTCGTTATTTACTCCCAATACAAGAACTTCTGAAATAAAATTAGCAATCTGCTTTGGTGGGAAATTGGTAACCGCAATGACAAGTCGATTTAAAAGTTCCTCTTTTTTATATACCTCTGTAATTTGAGCGCTTGAATGTTTTAATCCATACTCTCCAAAATCGATGGTAAGTTGATAAGCAGGCTTTCTTGCTTTTGGAAAGTCACCAACTTGTATAATTTTCCCTACTCTCATCTCAACTTTTGCAAAATCTTCGTATTGAATCAACTTCCTTCGCTCCTTTGTTTACAACTCATTATAAAATACCTTCGATATATAATCCAAAATTGAATTTATAAACTGTTCTTTATTCACAATTTCACACAATAGTTTAATGTTTATTTCTCAACCCCTTTTTTCTTTACTCACTAGCAACAAAAATATAAAATAAAATTCACTTCAAAAACTTTTCTTTGGAATATTAACAACTCTCGAAGCTTCTATATTTTTTTCTTAAGTTCATTATATCATAACTCTCTTATAATAAGTAAAAGAAATGGCAAAAACAGTATATTCGGCAAAAAAATCGTAAATATTTTAACGTAACTATTTTTTGACTGATCTCTGTAATAGTTTATCAATGCATATTTGAAGCCAATTAAAAAAACAGTTGAAAACCATATGAAAAAGTATATAATAAAATTAAGATCTTTAGAAGGGTGGGGAGCAAGTTTCACATTCGTAGATATCTTTGGTAAAAAACTGATGGTTGAATAAGAAAAAGAAAATGCTGTGATGAACGGAGGCAAAGGGAACAGATATTAAGTTTTAGAATTTTTAAAGGCAGTAATTTTATAAAAACCGGAGGATAAAATGTATGGGGCGTTTTGGTAAATCAATCAGACTTGACTCTACAATAATGAAATATTATTTTATTATTATACTTTACGAAAGTATTGATAAATTATTCGGCACTGTATATGTTGCTCATATGGGTATAAGGGGATTAACCTCATTTCAGATCGGACAGGTATTAGCGATTGCTTCAATAGCGTTAAGTGTATTAGACTTTCCAACTGGAAACATTGCTGATAAATACGGTCGGAAAAGATCGTTAGTGTTAGGATTTTTTATATGGTCCATTGGTTTACTGGTATTTTTCCAAGCAAATAATCTATTCACTTTTATCTTGAGTATTTTATTTTGGGCAGCCGGTGTTGCATTGATTAGCGGCACTCCGGGAGCTTGGTTTGTAGATGAAATTACTAAAGAAGGTCGAGCACATTTAAAAGCGAAAGTGTTTCCGAATGCAAATGCAATTTCACTAATATTCGGAGCTATTGTAGCTTTATTGTCCTCTGTTCTTGCAATTGGTCGTCCGGATTTTCCCTTATTGGTTGCTGGTATAATGGCACTTGGGACATCGATCATTCTTATTTTCATTTTAAATGAAAATTACGGAGATAGGGCA
Source organism: Petrotoga mexicana DSM 14811 (assembly GCF_002895565.1). Lineage (GTDB taxonomy): Bacteria > Thermotogota > Thermotogae > Petrotogales > Petrotogaceae > Petrotoga > Petrotoga mexicana. The sequence continues at coordinate 99,011 of NZ_AZRN01000001.1, read as the reverse complement.
ATTTCATTTAGGAAAGCCCTTGTTCGAAACACAATTGATATTTTTAAAAGTACCACAATGAGATTAATTTTGATTTACTCTATGACAGGAATAATTGCATTTCAGACCTTTGTAATGATATGGCAATTATATATGGTCAAAGAGCTTAAATTGCCTACTGCATACTTAGGTTTTACAATGGCTATTTTTCTTGTAGTTTTAGCCGTTGGAAATAGTTTAGCAGGCATACTTCTAAAGCGTTTTGAAGGTGTGAAAGTATCAATAATGGGGCAAAGTTTAATTGCAATTGGTTCTATTACAATCGCTTCTCACGCTTCAATTGTTGCTTTCTACTTAGGAGCCAGTTTAATAGAATTGGGATTGGGCATAGATAAGAGTGCAAGTTCAGTATGGGTTCACGATCTCATTCCAAGTGAGAGGAGAGCATCTTATATTTCAGCTATTTCTGCTGCTGGATCCTTGTTTGGTTTCACTATCCCTTTGGTAAGTGGTTATATTGCGGATCAAATAGGTTTTCGCTACAATTGGTTGTTAGCCTTTATAGGAAGCATTATTACTATTACTCTATTAATCAAAATTGGTACAAAAATAAGAACTGTGAGAGAAGTGATTGAGAATGTTGAGGAATCAAATTAGTGAAATTAATGCTTGTTTTCATAAGGTATTATCAGGAGGTTAAAAGGGATGAATCAAAAAAAGTTAGACCAAGAAAAATCCATGAAAAAATTTATGATAATTTGGATAGGGCAATTCGTCTCTATTTTAGGTTCTGGTTTGACAACTTTTGGGTTATCTGTCTGGGTTTTAGAAGCAACTGGAAGTGCAATGACTTTCACTATGACTGTTTTAATGCGGATTTTACCAGGGATAATCTTTGCACCGATCGCAGGAACAGTCGCTGATAGGAAAAACAGGAAAAATATAATTATATTCACAGACGCATTTGACGCACTTTTAAAAATGTTTATGATCATATTGCTTATAACGGGGCAAATGAAACTATGGATGATTTTCCCTATTAACTTCATATCTGCAGTATTTGGGACGTTTCAAGGTCCTGCATTCACTGCCTCTATTCCAGAAATTGTTCCTAAGAAAAACCTTGGTAGGGCAAATGGAATGATGCAATTAATCCCCTCCATTCAAAATATAATAGCCCCTGTAGTAGCAGGAGCCCTATACCCTTTAATTGGTTTATCAGGTTTATTAACAATCGATTTTATAACATTCTTTGTAGCAATAGGAACAGTCCTATCACAAAAAATCCCACAGCCTGTTATCGAAGATAAAAGGGTAAATATGGGTAATATAATCAATGATTTTAAATATACCCTTACCTATTTAAAAGGAAAACAAGGTTTTTTCTCACTCATAGCTGTATTTGCCCTGTTAAACTTTATAGCTAATTTATGTATTGTGCTTGTGGGACCAATAATAATGGGTAATTATAATTCCGTAATTTATGGGATGGTAAATTCCATATCGGGAATAGCATTAGTTTTAGGAGGGTTAGTTGCAAGTGTTATACCAACTATTAAAAATAGGGTAAAAGCGATATTTACTGGACTCATACTATCAGGTATAGGTTTGTGTGTGATGGGTGTATCGCCTCTTTGGTATATAATTGGTGTGGGATTTTTCATATTTATGTTGCCTGTTCCATTCACAAATGCGACACTTGGTACCATAATGCAGCTAAAAATTGAGGGTAAAGTTTTGGGTAGAGTGGGCGCTGTGATAGATGGACTTTTGAAAATTATAACTCCAGTTGCAATTGTATTATCAGGTGTTTTGGCAGAAAAAGTATTCAATCCACTTCTTATAGATGGAGGCACATTAGCGAATACGTGGATTGGCTCTTTAATAGGTGTTGGGAAAAACAGGGGGATAGGACTTATGTTCATTCTATCTGGTTTGATTTTATGTGTCGTTTGTGTTTTAATGCTATTTAATAAAGTAGTAATGAACCTAGAAGAAAATAATCCAGATGCAGTTTTAGATTAAGAAAAAGAGAACCCGATTTTTTCCCGAAAATATGGGTTAATTAATCTCGAGTTAAATTAAGTTTACCTAGCTAAGGGCGTAGTGTCCTCTCTTTTCCTTTAAACATGATTTCCACTTATAGAGGAGGAGAAATGAATTTAACAAACTTGCGTAAGATATTATCTTTTTATTCTTTGATTGGAAAACGAAGGCTTATACCCATATTGATTGGTGGCTTCCTTGCAACATCATCAGTTGTATTCGGTTTTTTCATTCCATTGCTGGTAAGAACCATCATAGACGGGTTAACAATAAATATGCAAATGGAATGGAACTCCATTTATCTTTTAGCGATCTTATACACTGCCTCGTTTATCTTAACCTACATTGGCGACCAAATTTATTTACGTGAAAAATTCAAAGCTGCCGCGGATCTATCAAATCGTATTTTCAAACTCTCTTTCTTTTTCCCTTGGAAAAAACTTAAGCAACAAGGTTCGGCATACTATGCCTCTTTGATTAATAATCAACTTAACGAAGCTTTTGTCGTTCTTGATTATGGTTTTATTCGCAACATTTTTGTGCTTATACGTATGGTACTAATTTTGGTAATGGTTTTCGCTTGGAGTAAATTCTTTTTCTTCTTGTTTGTGGTGAATGTGGCGATTGTAGGTATATACACAAATATTATTGATCGAGTAAGCCATCGCCCTTACTCCCGAGGGTATGAATTAATGAGACAAGCAACGAATTTCATAGTTGAAACTTTCGAAAATCTCCATGAAATCTTTGCTGGAGAAGCAAAATCAAAACGTGAAAATGAATATGAAAGAATATACCAAAAGATTACAGACTCAGTGGTGGAAGCAGAAATACCAAGATCAAGGTTTGACAAATTGATGGTTGATCTGCCAGATTATTTTTCTCGTCTAATAATCTTGGTATATGGAAGTTTTTTAGTAATTAATGGACGTATGACCGTTGGAACAATATGGGCATTGTGGACATATTTTTCCTTTGTGACGGAACCTTTATACCTATTTAGGGAATTGGCCCGAATTGCAGTACGTGTTTCTGCAAATCTTGATACCATCCTTAATTATTTCGACGAAGCAGAACATGCACAAAAGAATTACACGAAGCATGAAATATTTCCGGTTCCAATGGCCCCCGTATATAGTCTGAAAGATGTCAGTTTTGGCTTTGAACCTGATAAAACATTTCTAAAAAAAATTTCCTTAAAAGTTCAGCATGGGGAAACAATTGCTATTGTAGGCTTATCAGGAGAAGGAAAATCCACTTTACTCAATATACTACTTGGATTAGAGCAAAACTATGAAGGAGAAGTAAGAATCCTAGGTAATGAATTAAAAGGGACCTACCCCCTGGCAGTGTTCAAATATGTTGGATATTACTCTCAAACTGTTGGGATTTTCAATGAAACGCTTGAAAGCAATATCGTTATGGGAAGAAAGTTAGAAGAGAAACGATTGGAAAAAGTAATTGATGATCTTAGATTGGATCATTTAAAAGGAAGACTTTTAGGAGAAGGAGGTAGTTTTGTTTCGGGCGGTGAAAAACAACGGATACAACTTGCAAGGTTATTTTACGCTGAAAAAGATGTAGTGGTGGTTGACGAACCACTTACTAATCTAGATACCATAAACGAAAGTATTTTACTTGAAAAACTTGAAGGTTATTTATCCACACGTTCTGGGATTATTATTTCCCATAAACCAAATGTTATTAGTCTTGCAAATAGGGTATTTGTGTTAAAAAATGGAACGGTTGCAGCGACAGGTAGCTTTAGTGAGCTTATGGCCGGAGATGATACTTTCAAAGGAATAATTGAAAGCTATCTATCAAGTGCTAACGAGATCGGACGAAAGAAGAGGGAATAAATTTTTTGGATCTCTTTCAAAAAGTAAGGGTAGAAAAAATAGAAACTTACGTACTAGATGATAAATAATAGTCATTTAAATAAGGAATTGGTTGCAATGTATTTATGTCTCTGAGCTAACCAATCTTTTTCACGGACATTTAATATGATTTAATGCGGGGTGATAGAGGATGAAGGGATTTTTTGTTGTTTTGTTGATCGGTGTTGAATTATAAAATTAAAACACAAAAAGTTGACTTTTTTGTACAATATGTGTTATAGTTAAATATAACAACAAAACATTGGGGGTGATTGTAAATGTCCAGGTACAATTATTTGTTAAAGCTTGTCTTTGCAATTGTTTTCGGTATTTCGGCTCTCTTTATACCTTCCTTCTTTTTGAAAATCATTTTTTCGACAGTTGCGATTGTTTTTCTGGCTCTTAACCTGAAAAGCTTTAAAATTTTGTTTGTTATTTTAGCGGTAGTTTTATTTGTGATTCCAGCAAGTATATTTTCTAATTTTATAGGTTCACAGCTTGATTGGGATAATTTATGGAGTAATATTTTCAATGGGGAAGAATTTTATAACCAAAACGATTATAGCTACAATTCTAATACTGAAGAAATCCAACCCGATATCTACATAGAAAGGGCTGAAAATTTACAAATTGAAGGAATAAATTTAGAAATAATTTTTGATGAAACGTCTGACCAGGTCTACATTCCTAGTCAAATTAATCATAGGAGAAACGGAAATACATTAACATTAACATCACACATTAAATATCAAAATTTTACTCCAAAAGTGATCATAGTAATTGGCTCAAAAGTACCCTACAAGAACATAAGGATAAACTCAACAGGTTTGAATGTAGAGGGAAATTTAGAAGTAGAAAATTTTGATTTAAATACCACTGGGCTTGATTTCAATGTAACACTTGAAGCGAGTAATCTTTCGATAAATTCTACAAGTTTAGATATTGATGGTGAGATACACGTGGGCAACGCTGAAATCGATTCAACAGGAACTAGTTGGGAGGGTTTAGTAGATGCCGAAGAGTTAAAGCTAGATTCTGGAAGTTTAAGTTTTGATGGTGATATACATGTGGGCAATGCTGAAATCGATGCAACAAGAATTAATTGGGAGGGCTTAGTAGATGCCGAAGAGTTAAAGCTAGACGGCACTAGTATGGATATTGATCTCTCAGTAATTAACGCAGAACATATCTATATTGACGGGACTACATTGAACGGTACCATAAAATACATGGATAAATGGGTAGGTACCAGGTATTTATCAATTGACAGGACTTCTGGTGAACTAGATATTCTAGAACCTTCGGATAATGAAGGAAGGTTGGACCTTGATACCCAAGACAGAATTGAGATCAGAAGAAAAAAATATTGAAAGGGTTGTAAATATGCTGTATGAAGTAGATAAACATAGTGGGATACCATCCACGTATGCTTTAAGTGCATTGAGGAAGTCTTTACTAACAGGGGCCACCTTTGTTGATGTGAAGAATGAAATAATAGTTTTGATCATCATGAGTTTACTGACGATTCCTTTGGGATTGTTGTTATTCAGATTTGGTTTCAACAAAGCAAGAGAAACAGGTAGTTTGATAGAGTATTAGATATTATTTAACTCAAAAAGTTGACTTTTTATACAATATGTGTTATAGTTAAATATAACAACAAAACATTGGGGGTGATTGTAAATGTCCAGGTACAATTATTTGTTAAAGCTTGTCTTTGCAGCTGTTTTCGGTATTTCGGCTCTTTTTATACCTTCCTTCTTTTTGAAAATCATTTTCTCGACAGTTGCGATTGTTTTTCTGGCTCTTAACCTGAAAAGCTTTAAAATTTTGTTTGTTATTTTAGCGGTAGTTTTATTTGTGATACCAGCAAGTATATTTTCTTATTTTATAGACTCGCATATAGATTGGGATAATTTATGGAATAATATTTTCAACTGGGAAGAATATAACCAAAACGGTTATAGCTACAATTCTAATACTGAAGAAATCCAACCTGATATCTACATAGAAAGGGCTGAAAATTTACAAATTGAAGGAATAAATTATGAAATAATTTTTGATGAAACGTCTGATCAGATCTACATTCCTAGTCAAATTAATCGTATGAGAAATGAAGATACTTTAACTTTAACATCAGACGTTCAAGATCAAAAATATATCATAGTAATTGGCTCAAAAGTACCCTACAAGAACATAAGAATAAACTCAACAGGTTTAAATGTAGTAGGGAATTTAGAATTAGAAAATTTTGATTTAAATACCACTGGGCTTGATTTCAATGTAACACTTGAAGCGAGTAATCTTTCGATAAATTCTGCAGGTTTAAGTTTAGGTGGTAATGTACACGTAGACCAAGCTGAAATTAATGCATCAGGGATTAGTTGGCATGGCTTAGTAGATGCAAGTGAGTTAACACTAAACGGTGCTGGTATGGAAATTGATCTCTCAGTAATTAACGCAGAACATATTTATATTAACGGCGCAACATTGACAGGTACCATAAAATACATGGATAAATGGGTAGGTACGAGGTATTTATCAATTAAAGGGGCTTATGGTGATCTAGAACTTCTAGAACCTTCGGATAATGAAGGAAGGTTAAAGCTCGATACCCAAGGCAGAATTAAGATCAGAAGAAAAAAATATTGAAAGGGTTGTAAATATGCTGTATGAAGTAGATAAACACAGTGGGATACCATCTTATTTACAAATAATGAACCAAATAAAAAAGGAAATAATTATGGGAAATCTAAAAGAAGGTGATCAATTACCACCTGTTAGGGAGTTGAGTACAGTTTTCAAAGTCAACATCAACACGATTTTAAAAGCTTTAGACAAGTTAGAAACATCAGGATACATAGAAGCCCAACATGGAATAGGTTTTTTTGTTTCAAAGAATATAGATTTAAAAAAAGGCATTGTTGATGAGATTAGAAATTGTGTAGAAAAATTAAAAAAGGAAGACATAGACTTAGAAACTATAAAATTAATTTTGGAGGAGGTTTGGAAAGATGGTCAATTTTCTGAATAAGTTGGAAGTTTATTTTCAAAAAGAGTTTACTGAAAAAAGTGGAAGAATATTTATATTCTCTTTGATTTTTTTATTTTTCATAACCTTTGATATACCGTTTTTAACGTTATTTTTCATATTCCTTTTCCTTACAAACATGATCGGACATGATTTAAGAAACGGAAAGTTCTCCCTTATAATATCCCTTCCTTATTCATACAGAGAGGTATTTTTCTCATCTTATGTACTTTCCCTACTATTGATAGTTATACCTAGTTCTATCGGGCTAGCCTTTTTTAACTTTGGAAGTTTGTACTTATCAATAGCACTTTTAAAGATCTTGAGTGTCATAATATTTGCAACGGCTTATTTTGCCATTATTATAATCTCTGTTACATTAGGGGGAGATACATTTGGAATACCATTTTTGATATTGATCGCTGATTGGATACTTGGGAAAATTGGTTCCAGTTATGCTGTAAATCCCTACAAATATATTAGCCCGTCGAACCAAGGAAATGTTTGGGCAAGTTTGATATTTTCTGTGTTTCTTTTACTCTTATCTTTATATCTGTTTGAAAAAAGAGGTGTACAAAAATGATAGTAGAAGTGAAAGACTTAGTTAAAAGTTTCAATTCAAAACCGATATTGAACAAGATCAATTTTAATGTAAATGAGGGTGAAATCTTTTCTCTAATAGGTCCCAATGGTGCAGGGAAAACAACAACTTTGAGATGTCTATACGGGGAGTTGAAACCAAACAACGGTGAGATAAAGCTTTTTTCTGAAAAAATAACCCCTAAGATAAAAACAAAGGTTTCAGTAATGACAGAAGATAGATTGACATTTTCTAATTTTAAAGGAAGTGATTACCTGAAAATTTGGGGTATGTTGTATCCTAACTTCAATGAGGAAACATTTTCTAATTTTGTTTTACATTACAACTTCGACATAAACCAAAAAGTGGAAAGATATTCAATGGGTATGAAAACATTGTTTTATTTGGCACTAACAATATCCAGTAACGCCGATCTTTTGCTCTTAGATGAACCAACTCAGAACCTTGATCCCGTTATAAGATCGGAGGCTTTAAAAATTTTAAGAAATTATGCAAATGAAACGAACAAGACGATAATCATATCTTCTCACGAAATATACGAACTCGAGGAAATATCGTCATCTTTTGCAATTATAAAAGAAGGTAAAATATTATATACAGATGATATGGATTCTGCTAAAGAAAAGCACAGGATGATAAGAAAAGGTGAACCTATTCCAACTGGTGAAGTTGTATCTAACTTTGAAGAAGAGGTGTTGGTAAAAACTGAAGAAGAGATTGGAAGATTTGCGACATTTAACGAAATTGTTCTTGGATATTTAAGAAGTATCCAAGCTTTCACCCCTTTTGAAGTTAAAAAATAACGGTTCTATTTCTCCCTTTTCAAAAAGACAAAAACAAAGAATGGATGCTTTTCTGACAATTTTTCCCCATATGATATAATATTATCAGAAACTAGAAAATAAAAGGGGATGAATCTGATGAAAGTCAAAGAAATAATATTTATAGTAGAAGAAGACCCAGAAGGTGGATATAATGCAAGGGCTTTGGGAGAATCAATCTTTACAGAAGGATCAACCTTAGATGAGCTGAAAGAAAATATTAAAGATGCTATAAAATGTCACTTTGATAAAGAAGAAGATGTTCCCGATATTATAAGATTGCATATTGTAAAAGAAGAGACATTCAAATATGTCTAAAATTCCAAGAAATATCTCAGGAAAAGAATTAGCAGATCTACTTCGAAAATATAATTATAAAATTTTAAGAAAGACAGGAAGCCATTTAAGATTGAATTCCGAATATATGGGGTATTCGCATAACATAACCATACCTGATCACAAATTTCTTAAAATAGGTACGTTAAATAACATATTAAGAGATGTCTCAGAATACTTAAAAATCACGAAAGAGCAGCTGGTAGAAGAAATTTTCAAAAAATAAAAAATTCTTTTCTAAACCTAAACAACCAGTCTTTATCACTTGAAGAATTTGAAATTAAAGATAAAACTACATTTGCAAAATTGATCGCAAAACTAATGATAGAATCAAAAAAGACGCCCAAAATGGGCGTTTTTCAATTAAAAATTGCCGATAATTTCTACAAACTCTTCTCTTTCTTCCCCTTCAAAAACATAAAAAGAAATAGCAGAAAGTTTTTTACCCAATAGCAACAAAAATATAAAATAAAATTTACTTCAAAAGCCCTTCCTTTGGAATGTTAACACCACTTGAAAATTCTGTATTTTTTCTAAATTTCATTATATCATAATTCTCTTATAATAACTAAAAGAAAGACAAATGCATTACATCTGATAAAAACCATCGTAAATAATTTTAACATAAGTATTTTTCGACCGATCTCTGTAATACTTTATTAATGTATATTTGAATCCAATTAAAAAAACAGTTGAAAATCATATGGAAAAGTGTATAATAAAATTAGGAAGGATGAAAATTGCATGTAACAAGTGCTTTTTAAAAAAATCAAAAGATGGTCAGTTGTAAGCGTTGTGGAAGAAGTAGGGTAAATGCTTGGTTGGGGTTTCATAATTATTAAAATGGTTGTAGTGAAAGATAAGAACTTTAAAATTATTTCAACAAGCAAAAAAATCAGAAGAATAAAAAAGAGGGGAAATAAAAGGAAGGAAGTAAAAAAGGAGAGGAGGTTTAATGAAAATGATTATTGAAAAGAGGATGCTGTTATTTGTTCTTTTATTCGTGTTTACCGCTTTTAGTGTTCGCAGTTTATTTGCTAACGAAACAAAGGAAGAAAAGGAGAATATGTTTATGAATATTTCTCCATCTCATACTTTGTCTCTTACTTTAGCCGTTGATAATCCTTCTCCAATTACTGATGCATTTTCTTTTTATGATAATAAGTTTTATGTTTACTCAGATCCAGATAACCTCCTTGTGGAAAATTTTATCGAAATCTACTCAGTTATCAAACCTGATAATTATGCACCACACAGTATTGCTCACACATTTCCGAAAGAAGAATATCAAGATTACGAATTAAGTAACTTAATCTTTGTAAAATTAGGATGGATACCAGGTGAAGGTTCAGAGTACTTTGTTGGTTATTCGGAAAAAATAAAGGAAGTAGTTGTTTTCTCTTTAGAGGGGGATTTAGTCAATACAATAGACGTAGGAATTGATTCAAAAAATGACTTATTACTTTCCCCGCCTACTAATGTATTTATTCAAAATGGATCTTTAAAGAAAGAAGATTTTTGGCTTATCGATAAAAAGAAAAATGAAATTATCATGATGACGATCTCAGGTGAGATTATTTCTTCATTTCCTGCAACAGGAGGAATAAAATACGAGGGTATAGATGCCCGACAATTTGAAGAAGTTTTAACTTTTGAAAGAAGTTTATTTGTTAGAGATTCTTCAAACCATATTTTTCAATACATTTACCCCCAAGGATTTTTTAAGGCAATATTTGTAGAAGAATTGAAAGATGATGAGATTATCAGTTTTGCTATCGATTCATTAGGGAATATCTTCATACTTTACCATTCTATATCAGACAACAAGCTTAAAATGGCTGTACTTGTTGAAGAAGATGATGGAAAATATTCAGCTAAAATATTTCACGAGGAACCATTTACAGAGGAACCGATAAAATTGCTGGCGCACAGAGGATTTTTAATATTAGTTACTAAAGAAAACTACCAGATATATCAAACTTTACCAATAATAGAAAAACTAAAAGATGAATAACAAAAATACAAGAAATAAAATATTTGGTTCATATTCATATGCAACCTTTTTTAGTTGGCAGTTTACTTTGTTGGTTATTGCTATGATACCGTTATATTACTGGGTATTAAACCATTTCAATAAAAGGGTATTAGATGCTTCAAAGAAGGAAAGAAAAGAATACAGTAAGGTCATGGAAAGTCTGAGAGAAAAGATTGAAGGGATAAATATTATAGAAACGAGATAGTTTTGAAAAACATAAATCTCACCGTTGGAAAAAACGAAAAGATAGCGTTGGTAGGAACGAGTGGATCCGGCAAAAGTACAATGGTGAGTTTTCTATATGCGTAAGAGAACTAATTTTATTATTAAATGGAGGGATGAAGGATGGTAAATGCTTTTGTTGCAAATTTCAAGAAAAATTTTATTGAAATGAAGAGATATTTTTTTGACACAGTTTCTTCATTCATAATACTTTTCATCATCTTCTATCTTATATTTTTTGGATTTAAGATAGCAAGTGGACCTAATTTCGGAGATACCATAGATGGAATCATTGTGAGTTATTTCATGTGGATAATGTTTTTAGCTTCGTTCCAAGGTGTTTCATACTGGATAATTCAAGAGGCAGAAAGAGGAACTTTGGAACAACTGTTTATGTCTCCAGTAAAATTTGAGTTTCAAATGATTTTTCATGTGATAAGTGATTTTTGTATAAACGTTCTAATGATAGTACCTTTAATGTATTTAGCAGCTTTTACAACAGGAAGAACTTTGAATTTCGACCTTTTTACTCTCCTCTATTTAATTATTCTTGGTTCTATTAGTGCGGTTGGTGTCGGTTTAATTCTGGGAGGAATGGCTTTGATATTTAAAAAGATTTCTTCATTCATTCAAATATGTACTTTTGCTTTCCTAGCAATTTTAATGTTTGAAGTTGATGCTCTTTGGTTTGAACTTTTGCCAATGGTAAAAGCAACAGGGATGATGAGAAGAATGGCGGTTACAGGAACAAATTTTTATCAGTTCCCTATTCAAGACCACGTTATTTTGTGGATAACTGCAGCTTTATTTCTTTTGGTAGGAATAATTATATTCAGGGGTTTTGAAAAACGTGCCATGGTTAGAGGAACTCTGGGACAATATTAAAGGGTGGTGAAATAGATGAACGTTATTGAAGTTAATGATTTACTAAAAAGATACCCACAAAGAACTTCAAAAGAAATGCTTACAGCAGTAGATAAGATTTCCTTTCATGTAAAAGAAGGAGAGATCTTCGCACTCCTTGGCCCAAATGGTGCAGGAAAAACAACTACTATCAAAAGTATATGTGGCCTTCTTGTTTTCGATGAAGGAAAGATAAAAATAAAAGATTATGATTTGAAAACAGAAAGGTCTAAAGCTCTTAAACAGATAAGTGTAGTTTTGGAAGGGAGTAGGAACCTTTATCACAGGTTAACCCCAATTGAAAATATACAGTATTTTGTTGGGATCAGGGGGAAAAAGATATCGAAAAATGAAGCCTTAGATATTTTAGATTTTTTGGGAATTAAAGAAAAAGCCAACGAAGTGGTTTATACACTTTCAAGGGGAATGCAGCAAAAAACAGCCCTAGCTGTTTGTTTAGCAGTGGATACTGATGTTCTGCTATTGGATGAACCTACTCTTGGACTCGACGTAATTTCTAATGTAGAATTTAGAAGATTGTTAACAAACGTGAAAGAAAGAGGAAAGAGCATTTTACTTTCTACTCATGATATGGCATTAGTTGAAGAAATAGCGGATAGAGTTGCGATAATAAACAATGGGAAAATAGTTGTGTGTGAAGATAAGAAAAAGCTAATGGATGTATTCAGTGCAACAGGTTACAAGATTAAAGTAAGATCAGAAGATACCTTAGAAAGAGAACTTGATAAAATTGGCATTACAGAATTGACAAAAGAGAGTAACGTTTACGACCTTACAGTTGACTTCAAAACATCTTCAGAATTATATGAGGTTATTGATTTTTTCAAATCACGTAATGTAGAAATAGTGAGCATAGAAAAACAAATGGTGAATTTCGAAAAGATATTCATTTCATATACTAATGGGAGTAACAGTTGAATCGAATTCTTCTTTTATTTGAAAAACAGAGAAAGTAGGATGAAAGCTTTGTTGTTAATCTACATGACAATGAAAACGAAATATTGGATATAGTTACTCAAAAAGGTAATGTGTATCTTTTGTCAGAGAACGGCTTAGTGTATTTCATAGATTCAAGGAGAAATGGAAATATTCGTATTAGATGAAGATCTGAATATAAGATTATATATAAATAGCCCAAATTTGCTCTACTATCCGAAGTTTGCCTTTGATAAAAATGTAAATGCCGATGGGAAAAATATCCTCTACATATACAACCACAGGGACCTTAAGAGATATTTCTTTGAGGTTTCTCTACCATAAAAAATAAAGAAATAGGAAGCTTTTAAACCATTAAAAAAGTTAAAAGAGAAAAGGAAATATGATGGAATAAAATACGATCGAATGTGGGATATTGTTAGGAGCGGGGTGAAAGAGCCCTAAAGAAGGGTTAGAGATTCTGAAATCAGTAATAAATATTATATGAGGAGTGTGGATTATGAGTGTGAATTTTATTTACGATCAAGTAGAATGTGTCCTGAAAATATTAGGAAAAATGCATAATAACGAGGCTATCACACAATCTGATTGGGAAGATTTATTTTTAAGCAAAGGATATCAGTGGTTAGCAAAAAGAGACGATGATATGTATGAAAAATTAAAGATAAAAGAAACTAATGAAAGTGATTTTAAGTCATTTTTGCTGGGTGAGGGTCAAGTTAGTAAATACGAAAATTTTTTGAGATCTCACGGGATCTCCAAATCCAGTGATATAGAAAGTTTTATACTTGAAAGACCTCTGAAAGATTACGAAAATTTTTTGAGAGCTTATAAGTTGTTTAAATCAATCGATATAGAACGTATTATTCTTGATACCAAAAATTATCTTCCGAAAGATGCAAAAATTGAAACCTATATTATTCCTGTTATAAAACCTTTAAATAATAGCTTTGTACATACAATTGAAAATACGTTAGTTTTGTTTTTGAATTTAACACCGGATATCTCAAAAGAAAAAATGGAAAATACTTTGATACATGAACTACATCATATTGGCTTTGCTAACGTTCATAAACCTGAAAAATATAAATACCTATCAAAGCAAGCACAAATGCTAATAGAATGGACGACTGCATTTGCCGAAGGATTTGCAATGTTGGCAGCTGCTCGCGGCCCTGATAATCATCCAAACAAGTATTACAAAATCCAAAAAGAATTGTGGGATGTTAATATAAAAAGATTTAATGAAGATTTTTCAAAAATAGAGGATTTTTTGTTAAAGATATTAAATGAAGAGTTTCCTGATAATGAGGAATTATATAAGGAAGGTTTTGAATTAATGACAAATAATGGGGGACAAGGTTCATGGTACACAGTTGGTTGGAAAGTTTCTGTAGTGATAGAAAAGGTTGAAGGAAAAGAAAGACTACTTGAATGTATGTCAGATTTAACCAAGTTATATTCAACGTACAATGAAGCAGTAATTACGTATAACAAGAAATATAATGAAGAATTGAAAAGTTGGTCCCAGAAGATTATAGATGCTTTAAAAATGTGAATCGTATTCTATATAAAACAAAGGTAAAAAATTATAAATACCTATGTAGTAATGTATATAGGATAATAAGCGGCTACATATACATTCTGATGTAACACAAAAGCTACATTGAAGGGAAAGTAGGGAAGGGGTGAAATAGTTATAACGATAGCGGAAAAATTGAGAAACGAAGGTAAACTTGAAGAAAGAAAAGAATTTGCAATTAGATTACTAAGCAAAAGAGTCGGTAGACAATTAACCGAAGAGTTAAAAGATAAGATGAGGAACGCAGACGAAAAAATTATAGATTACATAGAAGAGTAAATGTTTGATTGAAGTATTTACTTTATGTGAAAAAAACAACATATGAAAAAATTTACAAGATTGAAGGAAATAATTAGAATTTTTTTCGAAGGAAAAGATTATCAGGTTAGAAATTATTTGGAAGATATTTGTGGAGATTGTGAAGATCTGTGGTTTTGTTCACGCTGTATCAGCAGAGGACTTATGATAGCAAGAGAAAAAGGGGGGAATTGTAGATGGTATCAAAAAACAAAGGAACACTTATCTCTGTTAAATCTTTAACAAAGGAACTTGGTGGTAACAAAATACTAAAAGGTATAACCTTCGATGTTGTAGAGAATGAGATTTTGGCGTTAGTAGGTCCCAACGGAGCAGGAAAGACTACAACAATAAGGTGCCTTACGGGGATCTACAACCTTGGTAAGGATCAAATAATCAAAAAAGATGGCTTAACCATCGGGGTGGTTTCAGAAAAGGATTTGCTCTGGGAAAAAGAAACGGGATGGAAAAATATCGAAATATTCAGAGAATATCTCGGCGGAAAACTATCAAATGACCAAATAGAAAGCTATGCAAAGTATTTAGACATCTCAGAATTCTTACCAAAAAAGGTTCATACTTATTCAAAAGGAACAAGAAGGAAGTTTTCTTTTATTTTAGGACTTTTAAAAGATCCAAAGCTTCTCATACTAGATGAACCCATGAGTGGTTTGGATCCTGTTTCCAGGATAAAGATGAGGGAGTTAATATTTAAACTCAACAAAGAAGGAAAAAGTATATTCTACACCTCTCACGATTTGGCCGAAGTGGAAAAGTTAGCTCACAGGGTAATGCTGATGAAAAAAGGGGAAATAGTGTTGGATAACTTAAAAAGCGATATATTAAGTAATTACAGAAACTTAGAAGAGTTATTCTTAGAAAAAGTGGGGGTGCATATAGATGAAGAAAATAATGAAATATAATTTTAGAATGCTATTAACAAGTTTTGTTAACTTCTATTTTCCGGCAATTTTATTGATAGCCGTAATAACTTTTACGCTTTATGGCTTTGTAAATGAAGCACCTAATGAGGCACCAGAGTTTATTTTCAATAGAATATTTATTCTTATGGCTTTATTTATGTACACGATAGGAGCCATCTTGATGCTCAGAAATTTAGTTATACCAGAAAAAACAACAGGTAGAATAGAACTTTTACTATCGAATGGCTTTGAAATACAACCTTATCTGTATAGCTCTATTATTGTTGGTTGGATAGTTATGGAAGTTGAATTGGTATTAATGTTCACCATTCCAAATATTATAACAAGTATGTTTTTTGAAAAAAGCTTTTTTACTGGTTCACTCTTTAAAATAAGTATATTCGTCTCCGTCTTTGGTTTTGGATTGCTTTCTATTATGTATTATCTAATTTTTAGAATCCGAAGAATAAGTATAATCAATAACTTGTTTTTTATAATAGGATTCATAGTTATTTTTGGTGGCAGTTATTTGACTTCATTGTTTCCTGTGACAGAACAGTTCAACGATATAATTTTATGGATACTGTTAGGAGCAGGGATATTTTTATTTTTCTACACAGTAGTAGCGGGAAAAAAGATAACAAAAGAGACTGTAGTATTAACGATTCCAGATTGAAGGGAGTTAAGAATAGAGTTTATATAGACAATTAGAGATAAAAAGATTTTCAATTGGTTTATTTTCATAAAAACCAAAGGTAGTGTTAAACTTGAAGTCAAGCAAAGTTAACACTACTTTTTTTCTATTTATTTATATTAATAGTAAAATTGAGAGAATAAAAAAGAATCTATCTAGGGGGGTGAATTAAAATAAATATTCTGATTAAAAATTGTAGGATTGTTGATGAAGAAAAAGATTCATTTGGGGATTTGTACATTAAAGATGGAAAGATAGAAAATTATGGCAAAGAATTGAATTACGATGCTTATACTATAGATGCAAAAGGTTTGGTTGTTATGCCAGCATTTGTAGATATGCATGCGCACTTTAGAGATCCTGGTTATACTTATAAAGAGGATTTACATTCTGGTAGTTTAGCAGCGTTGAAAGGCGGATACACATGTGTGAATCTAATGGGTAATACCAATCCTATATGCAGTGATATGAAAGTTGTTAATTATGTGTTGAACAAAGCTAAAGAGTTAAATTTGATCGATATTCACCAAACGGTTTCTATCACAAAGAACTTTGATGGAAAATCTTTAGAACATTTGGATTATATAGATAATAATGTGAAATTTATATCTGATGATGGAAAAGGTGTTCAATCAAATTTAACTATGTATTTGGCGATGGTGAAGGCAAAGGAGAAAGGGTTAACTATCATAGCACATGAAGAAGACAATGAAATAGTAACGATAAACACGAGACTTTCCGAAAACTTGATGACTTTTAGAGATATATACCTTGCGAAATTGACAGGTGCTTGGCTTCATTTAGCCCACGTAAGTACGAAAGAGGCAATAGAAGGTATAAGAAAGGCGAAAAGAGAGATACAAAATCTTACCTGCGAAGTTACCCCCCACCACTTAGCCTTATACAATTACGATTACAAAGTAAATCCTCCAATAAGAGAAAAAGAAGATGTTTTGGAAATAATCAAGGGAATAAAGGATGGAACTGTAGATATTATAGCAACTGATCATGCCCCTCATTCTATGGAAGACAAAGAAAAAGGGGCACCTGGTATCTCAGGGTTAGAAACTGCTTTCCCCGTTTGTTATACGAAGTTGGTAAAAAGTGAAGAAATTACACTGAATCGCTTATCTCAACTTATGTCTTCAAAACCAGCACAAATGTTAGGGGTTAAAAAAGGAAAAATACAAACAGGATACGATGGTGATGTAGTTATTGTAGATCTAGAAAAAAAGGTTAAAATCAACGAAGACGAATTTTTATCCAAAGGTAAAAATACACCTTTTAATGGGATGGAATTTTATGGAGAAGTTATAGCAACAATTCGAAAGGGAGAGATCAAATACAAAAAGGGGAGTGTCAAATTTGATAATAGATAGATTATTCAACGAGGTTGAAAAAAAGGGGAATGTTTGTGTCGGATTGGATACTCATTTAGATTATATACCGGTTAACTTAAAAGAAAAGTATCAAGATATTGATGAAGTTTTGTTCGAATTCAACAAAGAGATAATAGATAAAACACATGATTTAGTACCTGTCTATAAATTACAAATAGCATATTATGAAGCATACGGCATAAAAGGTCTTTTAGGGTATAAAAAAACGATAGAATATTTAAGAAGTATAAAAAAGATAACAATCGGGGATATAAAAAGAGGAGATATTTCATCCACCGCTGAGATGTACGCTAAAGCTCATTTTGAAGGGGAGTTTGAGGTTGATTTTATAACCTTGAATCCATATCTTGGTTTTGATACCTTAACACCTTTCCTTAAATACATTGAAAGTGGAGAAAAAGGAGTCTTCGTGCTTCTAAGAACATCGAATCCAGGAGCCAAAGACATCCAGTATTTGAAAGTATCTCCAAAAGATGAATATCTTTATTACATTATCGGAGACAAACTCAATGAAATAGGGGCTAAGTACCGAGGAAGTTGTGGCTACAGTTCAATAGGTGCGGTTGTAGGTGGGACACATGTTGAGGAAGCAAAAGAAATTAGAAATAGATACAAAAATATGTTCTTTTTGATTCCTGGATACGGTCATCAGGGGGCTACTGGGAAAGACGTTTCCCTTTATTTAAACAACGGTAATGGAGGCATTATCAACTCTTCAAGGGGAATAATTACCGCTTATAAAAACTACGAAGATGGGAACCAAAGATTTGCAGATTATGCCAGAAAAGCCGTACTTGAAATGAAGGAGGATATTGATAGTGAAAGAGGGGTATAGGGAAGTAGATATTTCCTCTAATACTGAAATCGCAAAAGATATATTCGAGTTGAAAGTTCAGATCGAATCCAACGACAGTATGGGTGATCCTGGACAGTTTTATATGCTGCGTAGTTGGGATCTGGATCCTCTTTTGTCTAGACCTTTTAGTATATGCAATGTAGAAGAAAGCGTTTTGACTTTCTTATACAAAGTTGTTGGTCGAGGAACAAATTACCTATCTAAACTAAAACCAAAAGATAAGTTAAAGGTTTTAGGTCCCTTGGGAAACGGTTTTAATTTGAATGTGAGTGGAAAGGTCGCTTTAATTTCAGGTGGCATAGGTATAGCTCCAATGATTTATTTGGCAAAAAAGTTGAATACAGGGATAGATTTTTATGCCGGATTCACAAATGAAGTTTATTATATGGACTACGTACAAAAGTATGTGGATAAGATCTATATAACGACCGAAGATGGTTCTACAGGTCAAAAAGGTTTCATAACGGATATCTTCAAACCAGAAAAATATGATGTTGTTTTCACTTGTGGCCCTTCTCCCATGATGAAAAAAGTAGTTGAAAAATGTGAAAATAAGATTCCTGTTTTTGTCTCTATGGAAAATATCATGGCTTGTGGTATGGGGGCATGCTTGGGATGCAGTATAAAGACAAAATCTGGGATGAAAAGGGTATGTAAAGAGGGGCCTGTTTTTAAGGGAGAGGAGGTATTTTTTGATGATTGATACCAAAGTAAACATTGCTGGGGTAGAGTTTAAAAATCCAGTAATAGCTGCTTCTGGGACTTTTGGTTTTGGTAGAGAGTTTTCAGAATACTTTCCCATCTCTAAATTAGGTGGATTATCCACCAAAGGGCTAACTTTAAGACAAAGAGAAGGAAATAAAGGTGTACGGATTCATGAAACCACAGGCGGAATAATGAACAGTATTGGCTTACAAAATCCCGGCATAGATGCATTTATTGAAGAAGAGCTCCCTTTCCTAAACAGTCAAGATACGGTGATAATTGCCAATGTTAGTGGAAATACGATCGAAGAATACGTTATTTCTGTTGAAAAACTGAATCAAACCGAAATAGATATGATAGAGTTGAACATTTCTTGCCCCAACGTAAAAGAAGGAGGCATTTCTTTTGGTACCAAGGCGGAAATAGCTAACAACGTTGTAACACAAGTTAGGAAAGTTTGCAAAAAGCCCCTCATGGTAAAATTATCTCCAAGTGCTGAAAATATAGTTGAAATGGCTGAAAGTTGTGTTGAAGCAGGAGCGGACGCACTATCACTTGTAAACACTTTTCCTGCCTTAGCGATAGATATAAGCAAGAAAAAAGCCATCTTCGATAATATAACTGCGGGTCTATCTGGACCTTGTATCAAACCTATTGCCTTAAGAATGGTGTATGAAGTTTCAAAAGCTGTTGATGTTCCTGTTATAGGTCTTGGTGGAATTATGGATTATAAAGATGCTATTGAATTCATAATGGCAGGTGCGTGGGCTGTGCAAGTAGGTACCGCTAATTTTATCAATCCCAAGGCTTGTGTTGAAATAATTGAGGGTATAGAAGAATACATGAAAAAAGCAAGAATTTCAACTTTAGAGGAAATAAGGGGGATCATTTAAGACTTAGACATTGGAATTTAAAATACGTTGAAATTTAACCAATTATGGATATTCTACTTTAAATTTTAAGAGTTGTTTAATGTACTTCTTTTTGTACAAATTTTCTTGACTTAAAGTTGACTAATATGGTAGAATTTAAAAGTAAGATATATAAAAAACAAGATATCAGATTAGAAGGAGGAAAAGTGATGTCAGCTCTTTTAGAAATACAGGATTTAAAGGCAAAAGTTAGAGATGAAGATGTTGAAATATTAAAAGGCGTTAACTTAGCTATAAATAAGGGTGAGATACATGCGTTAATGGGTCCAAATGGGTCTGGAAAATCTACATTAGCCCATGTTATTATGGGGAATCCAAAGTACCAAGTTACCTCAGGAGATATCTTATTTGAAGGGCAATCTATTTTAGATCTTTCTACAGATGAAAGGGCTAAATTAGGTTTGTTTATGTCTTTTCAGACTCCTGAAGAGGTTGAAGGTATAAAAATGAGACAATTTTTGATTAATTCTTTTAGAAACATTCATAAAGAAGATAAAATTACACTATTGGAATTGAATAAAGTAATTTCTGAGTTATCTCAAAATTTAGATCTCAACGGAGAATTTCTTGAGAGATATATCAATACAGGGTTTTCTGGTGGTGAAAAGAAAAAAAGCGAAATACTTCAAATGGGTTTTCTCAAACCAAAATTGAGTATATTGGATGAGATAGATTCTGGTTTAGATATTGATGCCTTGAGGATAGTTGCAGAAAACATCAACAGAGTAAAAACTGAAGATATGGGCATATTGCTGATTACCCACTATCAAAGAATCTTGAATTTTGTTATTCCAGATTTCGTGCACATATATATCGATGGGAAGATAGTTAAAACTGGATCAGAAGAATTAGCTAAAGAGATAGAGGAAAGCGGTTACTCAACGTTGGAGCAAGAAATGGGAATAACTATTTCTGAGGAGTGAAATTATGGCAAAAAATGAAAATGTTAACATAGAAGATTTGTTGGTAGACCAGAGCAAATTCGATTTTAGAAATCCAGAAACGTATGCCTACAAAACTATTCCAGGTTTAAACGAGAAGGTAGTTCAGGAAATATCTGAACAGAAAGAAGAGCCTGCCTGGATGAGAGACTTACGTTTAAAATCTTTACATATATTTGACACATGGAGAGATCCCCGATTCGGGGTTGATGTTTCTGACTTAGATGTAAGTAAAATAGTTGCATACATTAGGCCAAAGGCGAAAAAGTCTACATCGTGGGATGATGTTCCTGCCGAGATAAGGGATACTTTCGATAAATTAGGAATACCAGAGGCAGAAAAAAAAGCTTTAGCTGGTGTTGGAGCGCAGTACGACTCGGAAATCGTTTATCAAAATATAAAAAAAGAGCTTGAAAATTTGGGAGTTATATTTTTAAATATGGAAAGTGCCGTCAAAGAATATCCGGATCTGGTTAAAGAATATTTCATGAAGGCAGTTGCCCCTACAAACCATAAGTATGCCGCTTTACATGGTGCTGTGTGGAGTGGAGGTACATTTTTATACATTCCAAAAGGTGTAAAAGTACCCTTGCCACTTCAAGCCTATTTTAGGATGAATAACCCGGGAATGGGTCAAATGGAGCATACGATAATTGTTGCCGATGAAGGTAGTGAGGTGGCATTCATAGAAGGCTGTTCTGCACCTTATTATGAAATAACAAACCTTCATGCAGGTATGGTAGAAATATACGTAAAAAAAGGCGCCAGGGTAAAATATGCAACGATTCAGAATTGGAGTAAAAATACATACAATTTGAATACAAAAAGAGCGATTGTTGATGAAGATGGTATAATGGAATGGGTATCAGGTTCTTTGGGGAGTCATAAAACGATGATATACCCATCTTCAATACTCAAAGGCAAAGGAGCGAAAACGGAAACTAAGGCGATCACTTATGCTGGGCCAAACCAGCATATGGATTCAGGTTCAAAAGTTTTCATGTTCGCACCATATACTAGCGCAAATGTTGATGCACGAAGTATAAGTATCGGTGGTGGTTGGGCTTTTTACAGAGGATGGTTGAAGATAGGAGAAAACGCCAAAGGTGCGAAAGCTTCGGTATCTTGTCAAGCCTTGATGCTTGATAACGAATCTAAAAGTGATACCGTGCCTCTTATCGAAGTTTACACTGATGAAGCGGATGTTGGACACGAAGCGCGTATAGGTAGAATCAAAGAAGAGCAGATTTACTATTTGATGAGTAGAGGGTTAAGTGAAGCTGAGGCTAAAGCCATGGTAGTTAGAGGTTTTGTAGAGCCTTTTGCAAAAGAGCTTCCATTAGAGTACGCTATCGAACTGAATAGATTAATTAATTTAGAAGTAGAATCAAGCATAGGATAACCATTTTGACTGAAATAGTTATAACAAGGAGTGAACAACCATGGAGACAATTTTTGAGAAACCTATAGATATGAGGCATAAAGATCTAAAAGCGGTTGAATGGCAAGTTCCTCAAATTACACCAAAAAGAGATTACGGGGATTACGAATTTCAAGCATCATTGGAACACATCTCTAATGAAATGTTAAAAACATTCAAAAATTATAGATACGAAGCTTACAAAAATTGGGGTTTCCCTAAATGGAAAAGGGCTAAATTAAATGGGTATGAACCAGATAAATACGTTTCCTTTGTCCCTGTTAGCACAACAGGGAAGATATTAGGTTTGAATGGAATCGACCAGGATGGAATAGAAATCTTAGCCAAATACGACTTTGAAGGTGCTCATAGGAAATTTTTATTGATGGCTGAAGCTTTTTCTAATACTGGTTTTTATCTAAAGACTAACGAAGGAGAAGAAAGAGAACCGATTACTTTGACGTATGACTGGAAGTTCCCAATTTATGAGACCTCAGTTTATAACATAAGCCCATTCTCTAAAGCCACAGTAATTAGGTATTTAATGCCAAGCAAAAATGAAAAGTTATTTAGAACAACTTCAAATAGAATAATAGTGAAAGAAAATGCTTCTTTAGAGCTGATAAATATAAACTTATGTAACAACGACAGTATAAACATTGATAACACACTTATTGAAGTACAAAAAAATGGAAAAGTTGAAGTCATAGATCTAAATATTGGTGGAAGAATTACCTCACCTCATATTGTGTTTAGACTTGCAGGAGAAGGCGCACAGGCTCATTTGTTCCCTTATTTTTTGGGAGATGAGGATAACGTTATTGACATGCTTTATTTAATGAGGTTCTATTCACCTGAAACAACTGGGGCAATTGATGCCAAAGGCGTTATAAAAGACAAAGCAAAGGCGATATTCAGGGGTTTCTTAGATTTGAAAAAGGGTGCAAAAGAGGCTAATGCATCCGAATCAGAGTACACTTTAACCCTTTCTGAAAAAGCCAAAGCCGAAGCGCTCCCCAGTTTGTTGGTGGATGAAAATGAAGTAAATGCCGCACATGCTGCTACAGTAGGTTCTATTGAAAAGGAAAAATTATATTATTTGATGACTCGTGGATTCTCGTTGGAAGAAGCTAAAAAGTTAATCTCTTCAGGTTTATTTGAATCTGCCATAGATGGAATTAAAGTATTCGATGAAGGGATGAGTCAGGTGGTAAAAGATGTTATCTTCCAAAGAATATGAGGAGATATTTCCAGCTTTAAAAAGAAAAATAAACGGGCATAAATTGATCTATCTTGACAATGCTGCCACGACATTAAGACCAAAGGAAGTTATGGATGCTGTAAATGAATACAGCCTCAACCATCATGCCAACGTCCACAGATCAACACATACCTTAGCAGCTGAAGCTACTCAGTATTATGAAGATGCAAGGAGTAAAGTTGCAAATTTCATAAACGCTGAAGCCAAAGAAGTTATTTTCACAAAAGGTGCGACTGAATCTCTTAATCTTATAGCATATTCCGTTGCAGTTTCAAATATTTTGCAATCTGATGACGAAATTTTGATATCTACAATAGAACATCATGCAAACTTTGTTCCTTGGCAGCAGATATCTAAAATTTTTAATTTAAAGATAAAGTACTATTCCGCAAAAAATGGAATTTTTGATTTATCTGATTTTCTCAAGCATGTTACCAACAAAACTAAGTTAGTAAGTATTACCGCTTTGTCAAATGTAACCGGTCAACTTATCCCAGTTAATACTTTAGTAAAACAGCTTAGAAATATTAGACAAGATATAATTATTGTTGTGGACGGTGCCCAAGCTGTACCACACATGCCTATCGATGTGAAGAATATGGATTGTGACTTTCTAGCCTTTTCCGGCCATAAGATGCTCGGACCCACAGGAATAGGTGTTTTGTATGGAAAAAGAAAGTATTTAAATATGATGACCCCTTTTTTGTTTGGTGGAGAAATGATCGATAAAGTTTCTACCGATGGGACTACTTTTAACGTGTTACCTTACAAATTTGAGGCCGGAACTCCAAACGTTGATGGAGCGGTAGGATTGGCTAAAGCCATAGAAATACTTGAAAGTATTGGCATGGATAATATTCAAGACCACGACAAACAACTTACCTTATACGCATTAAAAAAATTAAAAGAGTTGGATTTTTTAGAAGTATTCGGCCCCCAAGATGAAACACAACAGTCAATAATATCCTTCAATATCAAAGGTGTACATCCACACGATGTAGCTCACTTGTTGAACGATTTAACTGGAGTAGCAATTAGAAGTGGTCATCATTGCGCACAGCCATTGATGAAAGAGTTTGGTACAACCGCCACGTGCAGGGTAAGCTTCTATTTGTATAACGAAGAAGAAGATGTTGATAAATTATGTGAAGGATTAAAAAAAGTTTGGGAGTGGTTGAAATAGGTTTAGAAGAACTTTACTCTGATATAATATTAGATTATGCAAAAAATGAGAGGTACAAAAAAGAGATAAAAAACGCTAAGAAAGCCGAAGGAAAGAATTTATCTTGTGGAGACGAGATAACCCTTTATTTGAAAGTAGAAGATAACATAATAAAAGAAATTACTTTCACAGGACATGGTTGTATTATAAGTCAGGCAAGTGCTTCGATGATGTGTGAATACCTTGAAAGAAAAACAGTAGACGAGGCAAATAAAATTTTTCAAGAAATTATTAAAATGTCACAAGGCAAAGAATTTGATAAAGAATTAGTAGATGGGATAGAAATTTTTTCTGATATCTCCAAATTTCCTATGAGAACCAAATGTTTCACCCTCGCTTGGCATACGTTGGATGAAGCACTCAATGGGGAAAATGTGTAAAAAATGCGCCTATAATTGGTGCAACCCCAATAAAATTTAAAAAGCCGCCTCGTCGAGGCGGCTTTTTCTTAACTTTCCACAATATCTTTTAATTGAGCTACTCTGTTAGGATGTCTCAATTTTCTCAACGCCTTAGTTTCTATCTGCCTTATTCTTTCCCTTGTAACGTTGAAGAACTGTCCAACTTCTTCTAAGGTCTTCTGTTTACCATCTAAGAATCCATACCTCATTTTCAAAACCAATGCCTCTTTAGAATTTAAAGTGTCAAGGACTTCCTCTAACCTTTCTTTCATAATCATTTTTTGAGCTTCTTCTTCTGGTGTTGTTTCATCGGTACTTATAAAATCTCCCGTTTCTGATTCTTCATCATCACCATTACCGCTAGAAATAGGTGAATTTAAAGAAAGTACATCTTTTGCACTCATTAGGATTTCATTAATTTTATCTTCTGGTTTATCTAAAATTTCTGCAAGTTCTTTTGCTGAAGGATAATCTCCGTTTTCTTGTAAATACTCTCTGATAACTTTGTTCATTCTGTTTATAGTTTCGACTAAATGGACGGGGATTCTAATAGTTCTTGCTTGATCGGCTATGGCTCTAGTAATTGCCTGCCTAATCCACCATGTTGCATAAGTAGAGAACTTAAAACCTTTCCTCCAGTCAAATTTGTCTACAGCCTTTATCAATCCGATATTTCCCTCTTGGATCAAATCTAAAAAAGTCAACCCTCTACCCGTGTATCTTTTGGCTATACTGATAACTAACCTTAAATTTGCCTTTATCAATTCATCTCTGGCCCTTTGATCACCTTTTTGAGCTCGTCTTGCTAGTTGTCTTTCTCTTGAAGGACTTAAAAGCTCAACTTTGCTTATTTCTTTGAGATATATTTTTATAGGATCACCTAAGGAGATATTGTCATACATTTTAAGCTCTGTATCTGAAAATAATTCTTCAATTTCTTCATTTTCATATTCCGTTTCATTTAAGGCATCCTGCTCTTCTTCAACTTCTTCTTCTAAAATTTCTATTCCTTCTGATTCCAAAGCATCGTAAATCTTTTCAATGTAGTCACTATCTATTTCGTCAGCTACATTTGTAGGAATTGCATGATCGATATCGGAATAAGATAACTTATTGCCATTTTTTTTTGCTTTATTTATTAATAATGAAATAAAAGTGTCTACTGATTTTACTTTTTCCTTGGATTTTTTCACTTTAACTTTAACAGTATCACCGTCTTTTTCAGATTCTTCAAAATCAATATTCTCTATTCCTCTCATGATTTTTTTCTCTTCTTTTTCACTTATTCTTTTGCTGCTCACTTCATTCCCTCCTTTCATAGAAAAAAGGCACTACACAACACCCTTAAAATTAGAAAGTCTCGCAATGAAACCATTAATTTAGACACCAATAATGTGATTTGGTTCTAAAAATACATAAAGAAATAAAAATTTTTGGTAAATCTTCCATTAAAAATATTATTTCAATAATTCTAAAGGGTTTCTTTCCACTACCTTTTTTGCCTCTTCCATGTTTAAACCAGCAGACATAGCCACTTTTAAACTAAAATCGTAGTCTAAAAAATCGTCTGGTCCGTGCGCGTCGCTATTTACCAGTAATTTTGCATCATATTTTTGAGCCAATTTTGCTACATGCCCATTGGATAAACTATGACCCTTTCTGGCACTTAATTCTAAGAAAACTCCATTGCTAGCAGCCAGGGCAACTTCTTCCTCGGTAATTAAACCAGGGTGAGCTAAAATATCTACATATTTTGATGTTACAGCGTAATAGTCAGTTTTCTGAAAAACCGGTTCAACTATAGTTTCTCCGTGAACCAACACAATATCCGCCCCGTTTTCTTTTGCATGTTTTGCAAGTTTATCTATTAATAATGGGGGAACATGTGTAATTTCAACCCCCTTCAAAATCTTGATCCCTTCAAAGAAACTGCTTTCATTATCAACAAATTTAGTCAAACTACTTAAAACAAAATCTATGTTGGACTCATCCACATGATCAGATATTGCAATAACTGCATAACCGTGGGTTTGTGCGCGTCTTATTTGTTCGCTGCAAATTAATTCTCCATCACTCAAAATTGTGTGTGTGTGAAAATCATAGACTTTATTCAGAAGAATCCCTCCTTATTTTTGGCTTAATAATAGTATACAAATCTTTAACTGTTTTAAATATAATAGTAACTCATTTACCTTGAAGTTTAACACATTCTATATTATAATAGAAGTGAAAAAGAAAGATCCCCCTATCCCCCTGAGATAAACCCAGACATTCTTGCCGGATCCATCGTGGATCCGGTTTTTTTTATTCTATTTTTGATGTATAATTATACCACAAAAACTTTTAGCTAAATTAAAGAGGTGAAATTATGCTTCATGAGTACAAAGGCAAATATCCTGTTGTTGAAGAAGATGTTTTTTTAGCTCCTGGTTGTCAAATTATTGGAGATGTAAAGATCGCTAAAGGATCTAGTATTTGGTACAATGCCACATTGAGGGCAGATATTGGTTCTATAACCATTGGAGAATTCTCAAATATACAAGATAACTCAGTGGTTCATATTGACACCGAATATCCAACTATAATTGGTAGTTACGTTACTATTGGGCACAACGCTATTATACACGGCTGTGAAATCTCTGATAATTGTCTCATAGGTATGGGAGCAATTATATTAAACGGTGCAAAGATAGGTGAAGGGTGTCTTATTGGGGCGGGAGCTTTGGTAACAGAAAACAAAATAATTCCTCCCAAGAGTTTGGTGTTAGGGGTTCCGGCAAAGGTCATAAGAAATCTTACTGACGAAGAGTTTGAGCAAATTAAAGAACACGCTGAAGAATACTATAATTTGGCAAAAAGTTATAGCAACAAATAGTAATGCCCTTTAAACGGGCATTACTATTTGTCATTCGATTCTTCCACTATTCTTTTAGTATCTTGAGCTATCATTAATTCCTCGTCAGTTTTTACTATTAAAATGTCAACATCAGAATCCGAAGCCGAGATAATTCCGTTTTTTCTATTCAACAAAGTATTTTTTTCTTTATCAATTTTAACTCCAAAGAAGTCTAAGTAATCACAGACGTCCATTCTTACATGTTCGTCATTTTCTCCCACACCCGCTGTGAATACCAACACATCTAATCCTTTTAGTACGGTTATATAACTTCCTATGTATTTTGCTAAACGATATACATACACATCGTATGCCAACTTTGCCTTTTTATCCCCATTTTCTATTCCTTTTCTGATGTCTCTCATGTCGTTGCTCATTTCACTTAAACCATAAACACCACTTCTTTTGTTCAACAGATCGTCCACTTCATCAACGCTGTAACCTTTTCTTGTAAGAAAAAGAACGATGCCTGGATCTATATCTCCACTTCTTGTTCCCATTATCAATCCTTCCAAAGGTGTGAACCCCATCGATGTGTCGATCACTTTTCCTCTGTCAATCGCAGCTAAAGATGCACCGTTACCTAAATGTGCCGTTATCATCTTTAATTCCTTCATATCTTTTTTTAATATCTCAGAGGCTTTTTTAGATACGTACCTGTGACTGGTCCCATGAAATCCGTACCGCCTTATCTTGTGCTTTTGGTAGAGTTCGTAAGGTAAGCCATACATATATGCCTTCTCTGGCATCGAATGGTGAAATGCTGTATCAAATACCGCTACTTGAGGTACGTTGGGTAATAATTTTTTAGCTGCTCTTATGCCCATCAAATTGGGAGGATTATGTAAAGGAGCAAGATCAGCGTTATCTTCTATAGCTTTAATAACTTCTTCATCTATCAGTACGGAAGAGAAAAACTCTTCTCCTCCATGTACCACCCTGTGCCCAACCGCATCTATCTCACTTAATTCTCTCAAACATCCATATTCAGGATCAATTATCAATTCCATAACTTTTTTCAACGCTTCTTCATGATCTTTTATCTTGGTTATGTTTTTGTACTCTTTTCCTTCACTTTCTTGTTCAATATCCGATTCTTGTTCCCCTATTCTTTCAACCAACCCTTTAACTAGACAACTTTCGTTTTCCATTTCCAATATTTGATATTTTAAGGATGAACTTCCGGAGTTGATCACTAGTATTTTCATTCGAAATCCTCCTATTCTAGAAATTCTAAAAATTAATATTAGCGCTCCTTTTAAAATCAAAATCTTTTTTTCACAATCTTAGTGACTCTTGATTGGATAAAATTAAAAAAGTACAACCATGGAAGCCATGGCTGTACTTTGAGTTAAGCTTTATTAGCAGAACCTAAAAGCTCCAATCTATCAGAAACAACTTTTTTCACATAGGTTTTTGCCGTTTCCATGTATTTTCTAGGATCAAACTCTTTGGGATTGTTCTGCAAGAATTCTCTTAATCCTGCAACAAAAGCCATTCTAAGGTCAGTATCAGTATTTACTTTATTTATACCTAATCGAACGGTTTCTTTCAATATATCTGAAGGGACACCTTTTGATCCTCCGAAATCAGCTCCATAATTTTCAGCTATTTCGACCATTTCTTGTACAACACTTGAAGCACCGTGTAGTACCAAAGGCATTTTTGTCAATTCTTTAACTTTTTTCAATCTATCAAAGTCTAATTTAGCTTCTCCTTTAAACTTAAATGCCCCGTGGGAAGTACCAATGGCTGGAGCTAGAAAATCAACTTGGGTTTCCTCTACAAAATATTTCGCCTCATCGGGATTAACTAGAACAGATTCAGCTGAAGCGACGTTGTCTTCTATTCCAGCTAACTTTCCTAATTCTGCTTCCACTGAAACACCTGCTGCATGGGCTATTCTTACAATATCTTTCGTAGTTTTTATATTTTCTTCCAATGGTTTATCCGATGCATCTATCATTACAGATGAATAACCAGCTTTTATTGCGGATATTATATATTTAAAATTCTTCCCGTGGTCTAAATGCAGAGCGATTGGTATATCTAAAGAATCTGCAAACTCTCTAACCATTTTTACAAACAGGCTTGCTCCTCTCAAAGGATCACCCATACCAGCATACTTCATTGCTCCTTCACTTGTTTCTATTATCAGGGGAGATTTTTTCTCTATCCCTCCTTCGACAATAGCTTGAAGAAACTCAAGATTGTTAATGTTAAAAGCTGCAACAGCATAGTACTCCTTATTCGCCTTTTCTAAAATATCTTTTGTGTTTACGTAAGGCATGATTTGTTTCCTCCCTTTATTGAATTTTTGTTATTGTTTTTAGAGTTTCTAAAACTTTAGTAGCAACCTTTTTAAGTTATTTCTTTATCTTTTAACTGGCTTTCTAGTACCGCCTTTTCTAATAGTTCTACTATCTGTTTTGCTTCGTTATCGACTTCTTTTTCTTTTAAAATTTGCTCAGGTGAAAGAGATTCGTTATAATAATCCTCATTGGCATTATCATCTGCTCTTATATAAGCCCCTTCAACAGAAACTCCAGCGTAGAAACCCTTTGCAATAGAATAAGAATAGATGGATGCTTGTAATTTATAATCTAAATCTGCAGAAAGCTGTCTACCCAATGGTCCAGCAGAAATACCGACTGAACCTCCTAATGTAAAGTTGTTTCCCATGAACCCTTCCATTCCTTTTTCATTCATTACAACTAAAATTAATGCTGCGGATTGTACTCCTATTTGTGCTCCCCAGCTTAATCCATATATGTTTACAAATGATGGTCCGTACCATTTTCCTGTTTCACTATCTTTTCTTAATACAATGCCTTCACCATACTGTCCACCAACCACATAACCCAATTTATAAAATGTGGGAAAAATTACTAAGCCTTCTGACATTTCTACTAATTGAACAAAAGCTCCGCTATCTGGTTTTGATAATAACTCCTCAACAGCGAAACGGGCCTCTTTAACAGTATCTTCAACTGCAGCAAATAGGCTAAATGAAAACAGTAGGATAATGAGAGTTGCTAAAATGCTTTTTTTCATTTTTTTCATCCCTCACTTTTAGGTCTTTACTTTCTTTGGAATCTCAAAAACTTGGTTAGTCTAACAAAATTTTTCGCTTTTTTAGTTCTCTTTTTATGCAGTTAAATTGATCCTCGTTTTCTACTTCAATCCTGTGTAAATGAACTCCATTGTTTATTATTGATAAAGGTTTAGAAGTCTTTAATTTTGCTATAAAGGTTTCTACTTCTTCGATGGAATCTACATCAATTCTACCACTTAATTCTCCATATACAGGATGCTCTACAGAAACGTCAATTACTCTACCACCACAGTTTACAATGGTTTTTAATTCATCTTCAATTTGTTCCGGGGTGTGTTTAACAGCAATCAGTTTAATCAATTTGTTGTTCTTATTCATTGAATAACCTTTTGGTGAAGATTGTATATCATAACCTTGGGCTTTCAGAATAGCAATATCTTTTACTATTACTTGCCTTGTTACACCAAATCTTTCAGCAAGTTGTTGCCCTGGTATTGAATATTTACTTGTAGAAAGAATGTTAAGTATTTTTTTTAGCCTTTCTTGTTTTCTCAAACCATAAACTCCCTGCTACTTTATTGAGGTTCTCTTAAATATTATATCAAATATTTTATAAGATTACCTAAACAAAGTTTTAGATGCTAAATAATAATGGCTAAGAGTCCGATAGCAAAACAATAATATGAAAAATATTTTAGTTTTCCAACTAAGACCGTTTTTTTCAATAGATACAATCCCAACAAGCCAAATAAGAAAGCAAACAATCCACCTAAAATTACCCAAGGAGTAAAAGTTACCTTATTTATTTCAAAAATACCTGCTCCAAAGGTTACAGGAAGACTCATCAAAAAGGAATATTTCAGTGCATCTTCCCTTTTTGTTTTCATTAAAAGTGCACCAAACAACGTTGCACCGCTTCTTGATATCCCTGGAAATATTGCAATAGCTTGCATGAGACCTATAACCAAAGCATCAACATAGGTTATCTCTGTTAAACTCTTTTTCCCTTTTAGTGTGTCAGAAATTAATAAAAAGACGGCTGTTACCATTAAAAAAACTCCTATCAATGTAAGAGAAGAAAAGGCTGATTCGATCGAAGATTCCAAAGTGAAACCTACAATAGCAGCTGGAATCGAAGAAATGATTAATTTAAAGATTAGAGAAAGTGATTCTTTTTCCCATTTAAAGAGTCCCTTGATCAAATTGACGACTTCTTTCCAAACAAAGAACAATACAGCAAAAAAAGTGGATAAATGAAGAAGGGCGAAATACGGTACGTTGGTGTCGATATTCATAAAGGATGAAAATATAGCCAGATGTCCTGAACTGGATACGGGAAGAAATTCTGTTAGACCTTGTACGATTCCTAAAATGATTTCTTTCACTTTTTACCTCCTAAGTTGATAGATTTTTATAGTGTTTTTATAAGCTTTAAAACCTTGTGTTAGCGCCCCTTCACCCGGACGTTAAGGGGCAAGCCCCTTAAAAACCCCAAATCAAGGTCAAAATCATTTAAAAACATGGTTTGCACACGCAGCAAACTTAAAAAGCTTTTTGCATAAAACGGCAAAAGGGCTCCGCCCTGTAACCTGCAGCTTTGTATGATTAAGCTTGCTCTTTCAACTTTTCTTTTAGGTATTCTAAAGCTAATATATATCCATAGAATCCGAATCCAGATATGACCCCATCGCATGAGGAAGAGGTAACAGATGTTTGCCTAAAACTTTCCCTTGCCATGATATTTGTTAGATGAACCTCCACTTTTGGCACATTTACAATTTCCAAGGCATCTCTTATCGCATAAGAATAATGTGTATAAGCACCTGGATTGATTATTAAAGCTTCAAAATCCAATTTTTGAATTCTATCTATGATTTGACCTTCTGAGTTTGATTGAAAAAACTCAACATCTATACTATTATTTTGTGCAAAATGGTTTATCTGGTTTTTTAAGTCTTCGTAAGTTTCAGCTCCATAGATATCTTTAGGACGTTTCCCCAACATATTCAAGTTAGGACCATTTATTATCAGAATCAAAAGATTTCACCTTCTTTTATTTTGATTTCTTCTATTATGACATTTCCCGGTGACTTTAAAATTGGCAGCTTTATTTTTTGATTTGCACCTATTTTTTTGTCATTTGATAAATAATAATATATGTCTTTTTCTCCTATTTGAATGTTTTTAACTTTTTCAGGAACAAGTGTTTCTAATGTGTCTTTAATTTCTAGATAATCTTTTTCTTTCAAATATTTTTTCTTGTAAAAAAATTCTATTTCTTTGATCAAACCCCATCCTACGGATAAGCCATGTGCGATTCCCGTAGTAGCTTCAAAGGCGTGACCTAAAGTGTGTCCAAGATTTAAACAACTTCTCAACCCCGTATCTTTGAAATCTTGTTCCACTATACGAAGTTTTTCCTCTACGGATCTTTTAATAAAGAAAGATAATTTATATAGATTCCTGTTGAGTATTTCTTGCAAATTCTCTTTAAAGTACTTATAAAAATCATTCCCTGAGATCAATGCCATTTTATAACCTTCGATTAAACCTTCTATGAATGTTTCGTCATCTAAAGATAATATGGAAAGCGGATCTATAACCACTTCTTTGGGTAAGTTTATTGTTCCCACGACATTTTTGTATTTTTTGAAATCTATTCCATTTTTTCCGCCTATTGCAGCATCGATCTGAGAAAGAAGTGTCGTAGGGTAAAATGAAAAGTTCATTCCTCTTTTGTAAGTGGAACCAACAAAACCTGTAAAATCGGTTATAGTTCCTCCGCCAATCCCAAGAAGTAAGTTATCTCTAGAGACATTGTTTTCAAGTAGATATTCGTAAGCCCTTATTACAAAAGAGATGTCTTTTGTTTTTTCCCCGTTCGGTAAGACAAGTTTTTTCTGTGGCAGGTACTCTCCGTATAGTTCATTGACCTTTTCGCTGGTAAAAACTATAGAATCTGGGGGGAGAGACTTTAGGCTTCCCGCATTTATTGATACTTTTTGAAAAGATGAATCTATTTCAGCGTTGTTTTTGATATCGTATTGGTAGAGGATTTTAGCAACCGATTCCCATTCGGTCAAATTTGTGATATCGACCGTTTTGAATTGTTCGTATAATTCTTTTCGATCTTGGTATATCTTTATAATATTTTCTTTGTTGTTTGCTAGAAGGGGCCTATTTTCTAAACTTACACGATCTTTAAGCTTTTCAGGAGCGACACTCAGGTATATGGCATTTTCTTTTTTCAATATGGTTCTATTTTTAGCGTTTAAGATTATTCCTCCCCCAGTTGATACAACTATGGATTGAGTGTTTTCTGCTAATTTTTCGAGAATGTCGTTTTCCAATTTCCTGAAGTATTCTTCACCGTATCTTTCAAAGATGTCTTTTATTTTAAGATTTTCGTTTTTTTCGATTTCTTCATCTATGTCGATATGGGGTATGGAAAGCACTTTTGCAATCTTTTTTGCAAGGGTCGTTTTTCCAGATCCCATCATTCCTACTAAGAAAATTTTCATCGAATATCACCATATTTCTTGAAGTATCTGTCTTTTATGAGTTCAATATTATCGTTTCCAAATCCGTCTATAATTTCTTCCATTAATATAATAGCAAGGGTACATTCTGTTATTACCGTCGCAGCAGGAATAACAACAGAATCAGATCTTATGTAAGGTGCTTCTTTTGGTTCTTTGGTTTTAAGATCAACAGAAGGAAGAGGATTTGCAAGTGTAGAAATAGGTTTGAAGTATGTAGTGACCATTATATTTTCTCCATTGGTTATCCCTGCTTCTATGCCACCTGCGTAATTCTTGGTTCTGCGTATATCACTATTTTCCACTTTGAAAGGATCTTGGAATTCAGATCCAGGGATACTCACATCTTCTTTGCCTATAAAAACCCCTTTCACAGAAGGAATCGACATAAAGTATTTTCCTATTTTTGAATCAACTCTGTTCAAAACATCGGCGTAACTTCCCAATCCAGGTTTCACATTTGTGGCGAATGTTGTTACACTGCCTCCCAAGGTGGTTGCTTTTTTTAGAGCATTTTCTTTGATTTCTTCCATCATTCTTACAGAAATATCTTCAAAAGGGCATTGAACTTCTGATTCATTTCTTTTTTGGATATAGTAAGTGAAATTTTTTTGGATTTCTTCAAACCTTTCTTCTTCGACACTGACTTTTCCAATCGATTTTACAAAACTCGTCGTTGTTATACCAAAATTTTCAAGAAATTGTTTGGCAACGCTCCCTATCGCAGTAAGTACACTTGTCCAGCGTGCGCTGTTCCTTTCCGTGTATATATTCAAATCATCTAATCTGAATTTATACCAACAAGAATAATCCCCATGCCCAGGTCTTGGAATATGTCTTTCTTCTTTGATAGGATTTTTAGCTTTGTTGTTTATAATTAAAACCAGCGGAGTCCCGGTAGTTATTCCTTCCCATAACCCGGAAACGATTATTACTTCATCTTTTTCTAATTTCATCCTGTTCCCACGGCCGTACCCTAGCTGTCTTCTTCTTAGATTTATGTTTATTTTTTCTATATCTATTTTTAACCCTGCTGGGATTTCTTCTATTAATCCAATCATCTGTGAACCATGTGAATCTCCGGCTATCTTTACTTGCATTTTATTCACCTCTAGCAAAAGTTTTAAAGGTTTCATTGAATATTTCTGGGGTATAAATATTCCATATCTTCAAATTTTCTACCGCCTGATGGTACCAAAAAGTGCGTCCATCTATACATTTGATATTGTTTTCTTTCGCAATCTTTTGGAGAGGGGTATTGTTGTAAACAATATCGTAAATTAAAGATAGGTTGGAAAGGTCTCTAGCTTCTAAATCAAATGATTCTCCAAACATTCCAATAGAAGTGGAGTTTATGAAGGTTTTAAAACTACGGATTATGCTTTGTAGGTGATCAAAAGATTCTATTTTTATATCTATTTTTGACAAGAAAATCTTTCTTAATTTTTCCGCTTTTTCAACCGTTCGATTTACAAGAAACAACTTTTTTATGCCCATTTTGTATAAAGCGTAGATGATAGATTTACTCGCACCACCCGCTCCAACTAAGACGATCGGTTCTTTCAGTATTGATGAATTTAACGAGTTATAAAAGCCTTTCCAATCTGTGTTGTAACCTTTATTATTGAAAATGCAGTTAACCGCATTTATTTCTTTAGCTTCTTCAACAGGTTCGACGTATTTAATCACTTTTTCTTTGAATGGAACAGTAACGTTGAGTCCATCGTAAGAATCAATATATTTGTTAATTTCATCGTCAAAATTATCAGGTACTATGACTATATCTTCATATACAGCATCGATATGAGCTTTTTTAAAGTATTCATTAAAAACCTGTTTTGATAAGCTTTCTTTGTGGGGGTATTCTAATAATCCAAATTTTTTCATCATATACACCTTATCTTCTCAAAAATCTCTGTAAATTCCGGGAAAGATATATTCACACATTCAAAATTATCAATTTCTATAGGATTATCTGCTATCAATCCGGCTATAGCAAGCGACATGGCTATTCTATGGTCGTTGTAACTTTCACAAGTACAGTTCCCTCGTATTTTTTGGTCTCCGATTATATCAAAACCATCTTCTTTTTCTAAAACATCTATGCCCAATTTTTTTAATTCGCTGGTGATAGCCCTTATTCTATCTGTTTCTTTGTAACGTAATTCTTTTGCATCTTTTATAGTTGTTTTTCCTTTGGCTTGGGTAGCAGCTATCGCCAATATAGGGATTTCATCGATAATCAAAGGAATCATCTCACCTTTTATTTCAACACCCTCTAACGAACTACTTTTTACGAGTAAGTCTCCAACCGGCTCATTGGTTAATGTTTTTTCGTTGATGATCTTTATATCCGCTCCCATCATTTTCAATACGGATAATATACCTGTTCTGGTAGGGTTGATTCCCACATTTTTTATTAATAATGTCGAGTTTTTTGTTATAAGAGCAGCAACTATGAAAAAAGATGCAGACGATATATCACCCGGCACAAAGAACTCCCGACCTTTTAGATTGTTAGTAAGACCTTGGATAGCAACGGTTGTATCTTTTTGAGTGATATTGGCACCAAAATATTTTAACATTCTTTCCGTATGATCACGAGATTTAGCAGGTTCTATTACTTGAGTTTCTCCTTTTGCATACAAAGCTGCCAACAAAATAGCAGATTTAACTTGGGCACTTGCAACTGGGGTTTTATAAACAATGGGGGATATATCTTTCGTCCCCAATATTGTGATAGGAGCAAATTCGCCATTTTTCCTCGCAAAAAAACGTCCACCCATTTTGCTTAGTGGATCTATGACTCTTTTCATAGGCCTTTCCCTCAAAGAGTCGTCCCCTGTAATTACACTGTAAAAATTTTGAGCCGATAACACACCCATCATTAAGCGCGTTGTTGTACCAGAGTTTTTTGCGTTTAGAACGTTGGATGGTTCAATGAAATTATCTTTTCCCTTACCCTCTACAATTACCTCATCTTCGCTAATTTGTTTGATATTGGCGCCTATTGAATTTAATATATTTAACGTACTTAAGGTGTCTTCAGAACTTAAAAAGTTGTGTATTTTTGTTTCACCTTCAGCGAGGGAACCAATGATTAGTGCCCTGTGTGATATTGATTTATCACCTGGTAGGGTGATCTCTGTATTTATATTTTCTGTTGGAGTTACTTCAATTTTCATCTTTGCCTCCTCTTATTTCATTTTTTGCCTTTAAAAATTTTGAAAACTTTATAAATAGCGCCCTTTCACCCCGCTTCCCGCCCTTCTAAGGAAGGGACCTGCGGTCCCAAAACCAGCAGCCCACCCTTTGCCTTTACAACTCAAATTTACTGATTTTGATCAAATCATCTTTTATTTCTTTGTATTTATCTTCGATTAAATTCTTCTTGAAGGCAGTTAACTCTTTTTCAAAATTCTCTATGGCACGCAGTATATTCTCTTTGTTTTGTTTGAATATATCGATCCACATTTGGGGATCGCTTTTTGATAACCTTGTTGTGTCTTTAAAACCAGTTCCGACTAATTTTAGATAATTTTCATTATCTTCTTTTAAATTCATCAGAGTTTTTACTAGATAATAAGAAATTATCTGAGGCAGATGACTTGTTGCTGAGAGAATTTCATCGTGAGTTTCGGCATCTATCATTATTGGAATGGCTCCGATTTTTGTGATCAACCTTTCAAACTTATTAAAATATACTTGATCACAATTTGCGCTTTTTATCAATATATATTTTTTCCCTTTGAATAAATCCGCCTTGGCGTTTAATGGACCAGACTTTTCGGATCCTGCCAATGGATGACCGCCTATGAAATTGACCCTTTTGTTTTTGAAAGTATCAAAGAGTTGCGTAATTTTATATTTCGTACTACCCACATCGGTTACAACTGTATTTTCTTTTACTAGACTAATTGTATCATGTAAAATACTTTTTGTACTTTCTACAGGCGTTGCAAAAATTATTAAATCTGCTTTTGAAATATCTGATATTTTCGCAGGTTCATCGATAGCTCCTAACTTTAAAGCTTCTTTTAAAGAATTATCCTCGATATCGTATCCAATGATATTTCTTACTTCTTTTGTTTCTTTAAAGGCTAGAGCTAATGAAGTTCCAATCAATCCGGTGCCAAGAATTATCGCGGTGTCAAATAACATTAATCGTTCCTCCAATGACAGTATAGTATGTGTCTTAGGCCAAGATTTTACTGTCTATTTCTAATAGGGCTTTTATTTGATCCATTAATTCACTGAATTGCTCAAAATTTAGAGATTGTTTACCATCAGAGAGAGCGTTTTTAGGATCCGGATGTACTTCTATTATTAATCCATCTGCACCAGCGGCTACAGCAGCTTTTGATAGAGGAGCGACGTACCTCCAATCTCCACTAGCGTGGCTGGGATCAATAATAATAGGTAAATGACTGTATCTTTTGATTACAGGTATTGCACTGATGTCTAAAGTATTTCTGGTTTCATCAGTAAATGTTCTAATTCCTCTTTCACACAGTATAACTTGGTTGTTTCCTTCAGAAATGATATATTCTGCCGACATTAAAAATTCTTTATATGTAGCTGATAAACCCCTTTTGAGTAAAACTGGCTTGTTAAGCTTACCTACTTCTTTTAAAAGTGCAAAATTTTGCATGTTTCTTGTTCCTATTTGTAAAACATCGGCATATTTTGAAACCAACTCGACCTCTCTGGTGTCCATAACTTCTGTAACTATCTTTAGACCAGTTTCATCACTTACTTCTTTTAGAATCTTCAGGCCTTCTTCTTTTAAGCCTTGAAAAGAATATGGAGAGG
Organism: Petrotoga mexicana DSM 14811; assembly: GCF_002895565.1. GTDB lineage: Bacteria > Thermotogota > Thermotogae > Petrotogales > Petrotogaceae > Petrotoga > Petrotoga mexicana. The sequence continues at coordinate 59,267 of NZ_AZRN01000001.1, read as the reverse complement.
TTCTTGGTTTATAAGCTCCCCCTCTTAGGAATTTAACCCCTTTCTCTTTTAAGAATAGAGCGGTTTCTAAAACCTGTTTTTTACTTTCTACTGCACAAGGTCCAGCAATCGTTAAAAAATTTTCTCCTCCTATTTTTATCCCTCCTATGTCGTATATTGAGTCTTTAGATTTGAATGTTCTACTTGCTAATTTGAAAGGTTGAGTTATCTCTACAACCCTTTCAACTCCTGGGAAAGTTTCGATATTGTTTAAAATGTATTCCCTGTCACCTTCCCCTACTACCCCAACAATCGTGTGATTTTCTCCTTTATCAGGATGAGCTTTAAAGCCTACTTCTTCCACCTTTTGAATAACATTTCTAACTTCTTCTTCTGTTGCATTTTCCTCCATTACGATCACCACCCGAATTCACCTCCAAATTTTAAAAATATTGTCTTTAGAGATTCTAAAGTTTGTTTCAGCGCCCCTTCGCCCCCTTAATTTATTTTCAAAGTATTTATAAAAAAAATAGGTGTCTACTAAAAGAGTAGACACCCATTTTGGAATCTTTGTGGACTAAGTTTTTATACGACAAAACAAAGCCACCAAAATGGGTGTCTTACTAAAATACCAATAATATTTATTTTGATTTTCGATTAAGACCTTTGTAATCATTTTTGCTCTCTCCTCAACTTTCCTTTAAAATTATTTTATCAGGAAAAAATATTTTTGTCAACTAAAAAAGTGTTTTTTTCTCTATAATTCAAAATTTATAGGCATAAAAGTATACACTTCTGTAAAATAGACTAAATGAAAAGGTGCTAAAATTCTTTATGAAATGTAGATTTTAAAATGCTTGTTTACAAAGTAAATGGAGGTGAATAATCATGTTTTATACTACTATGTTATTGTTAATCCCACCATTGATATTAGCTATCTGGGCTCAAGCAAGAGTTAGTAGCACTTTCAACAAATATTCTCGAGTAAAGGCATCAATTGGAGAGCCAGGCTATATGTTTGCCAGAAGATTACTTGATTCTGTTGGGTTGTATGATGTTAAAGTCGAAAGAGTAAGAGGTACTTTGAGTGATCATTATGACCCTACCAAAAAAGTATTGAGACTTTCTGACTCCACTTATAACAGTTCATCTATAGCTGCTTTGGGTGTGGTAGCTCACGAAGCAGGTCATGCTATACAACATGCTAAGGGTTATAAACCTTTAATTCTTAGGAATCTGGCTGTGCCGTTGGCAGGTTTTGGTTCTAATATGGCGTGGATTATATTCTTTATTGGACTTATTTTTTCTACACCTTTTTTACTTAATGCTGGAATTTTCTTGTTTCTTTTCGTGGTTTTATTTTCAGTTATAACCTTGCCGGTTGAGTTTAATGCCAGTAGTAGGGCTTTGAAACTTTTACCCGTTATGGGAATGTCCAAAGAGGAAGTAGCAGGTGCAAAAAAGGTGTTATCAGCCGCAGCGTTAACCTATGTGGCAGCTGCGTTGATGGCGATTGCTCAACTTTTAAGAATGCTAGCGTTAGCTGGTTCAAGAAATTAAGGTATATCCTCTATGATTTGCAAAAGATGGATACTGTATGGAAGAGTTCAAGGTGTTGGTTTAAGACATTTTTTAAGAGTGCATGGAGTAAGGCTTCAACTTGAGGGGTATGTTAGAAACTTACCTGACGGTTCGGTTGAGGTGGTTGCCCAAGGTGAAGAAGAAAAAGTTTTGAAACTAAAAAAAATTATCCTACAAGGAAATGGGTTCAGTAGATTAGAAGATATTCAAGAAGAAGATTTCCCCATAGGGAATTATGAAAGTTTTCATATAGAATATTGAATCAAAATAGAGGCGAATAGCCTCTATTTTTTACCATACTTTCAAAGTTTTTGTAAAGCTTTTTATTTCTTTAAGCAATTTAGCTTTGTCATCGCTGTTTTCATCGATTATTTTTATTAGGGCACTACCTACAATTATTCCATCGAAATATTCAATAATATTTTTAGCCTTTGTTGGGCTATCTATTCCAAAACCGATGGCTAAAGGAATGTCAATATACTTTCTCACTCTTTGTGAGTACTCTTTCAAATGCTCCATAGGTGCTTGGCTATCGCCTGTTACCCCCATAATTGATACACAGTACAAAAATCCAGAACATACCTTAGATATTTCTTTTAGTCGCTCTTCAGAGGTATTTGGAGCAACCAGTAAAATAGGATCGATACCGTTTTCTTTTATTTTTGCGTAAAATTCTTCTTCTTCGTCAAAAGGCAAATCTGGAATTATTACCCCAGAGATACTCGTATTTACAGCGTCTGTTATAAAATTGTCGATACCATAATTGAGAATTGAGTTGTAATAACCCATTAAAACGAGTGGGCAAGTAACATCTTCTTTGATTTCATTCAGGGCTTCAAAAATTTTTTTAAGGGTAATCCCATTTTTTAAAGCTTTTTGGCTTGCTTTTTGAATTATTGGCCCATCGGCTAAAGGATCAGAAAAAGGTATTCCTACCTCTATAATATCAACACCATCTTTGTTCAATTCTAATATAATTTCTTTTGTAGCCTCTAAACTTGGATCTCCGGCTGTTACATAGGTGATTAAAGCCTTTTTATTTTTGAATGCTTCACTTATTTTGCTCATTCTATTACCTCCCTACCAAGCTTTCTATAAGAATCCACATCTTTGTCTCCCCTTCCAGAAAGATTTATCAGCATGATCTTATCTTTATCGAGTGAGGGTGCAATTTTCATAGCGTAAGCGATTGCATGCGAACTTTCAAATGCTGGGATGATTCCCTCCAATTTCGTTAAAAGTTCGAAACCTTGCAACGCTTCTTCATCTGTTATGGATACATACTGAGCTCTTTTTTCATCGTGTAGATAACTATGTTCAGGTCCTACACCCGGATAATCTAAACCTGCAGAAATAGAATATGCAAGTTGAATTTGACCGTCTTCATCTTGTAAAACGTAAGATTTACTCCCGTGAAGTACACCTATTTTCCCCGCAGTCAAGGAAGCTGCATGTTGCCCAGTTTCTAATCCTTTCCCTGCGGCTTCCACTCCTATCAATTCAACATCTTTATCTTCTATAAAAGGGTAAAATATACCCATAGCGTTACTGCCTCCGCCAACACATGCAACTATATAATCAGGCAGCCTTCCTTCTTTTTCTAAAATCTGATTTTTAGATTCATCACCAATAACCCTTTGAAAATCTCTAACTATTTTAGGATATGGATGTGGCCCTACAACAGAGCCTATAACGTAGTGCGTGTTTTCAACGTTTGTAACCCAGTCTCTAATAGCTTCATTTATGGCTTCCTTTAAAGTTTGACTACCACTGTATACAGGCACTACTTTTGCTCCCAACATCTTCATTTTATATACGTTGAGGGCTTGCCTTTCAATATCTTCTGCCCCCATGTAAACTACACATTCCAAACCAAATCTAGCAGCAGCGGTCGCTGTTGCTACACCATGCTGGCCTGCACCGGTCTCTGCTATTATTCTTTTTTTATTCATTTTTTTTGCAAGTAATACTTGCCCCAACGCGTTATTTATTTTGTGTGCTCCTGTATGATTTAAATCTTCTCTTTTTAGATATATCTTTGGACCATTAAGGTATTCTGTAAATCTTTCAGCAAAATATAAAGGGGTAGGCCTTCCACAGTAATCTTTCAACAAACCTTGGTATTCGTCTATAAAATCAGGATCTTTTGAATATTTTTCGTGAGCTTCCTCCAATTCTTCAAGTGCCGGAATTAACGTTTCTGGAACGTATTTACCTCCATACTGACCAAAATAAGCCTTTTTCATAAAATTTCATCCTCCTTCTTGTTTTTTGCAATTTAAAAGTTTGTTATAGCACCCCTTCGCCCCGCTCCCCACCCTTCTTTAGAAAGGGACCTGAGGTCCCTAACCCAGTGGGGGGTGGACGGCTCCGCCCTGTGACCCTTTTAAAATCAAAATCTTGTTTCTAAAACGTGCGTTAAAGACCCTTCGCCCTGCTCCCACTCTTTTAAAATTATCCATTTATTTCTAAATTTTTTACCTTTTCAATAGTTTCTTTTATTGATCTAATATCTTTTTTACCTGGATACAATTCAACTTTACTGTTTAGATCAACAGCATTGGGTTTGATTGTTTTTATAGCTTCAACTACGTTTTCTGGGCTCAAACCACCGGCTAAGATGAAAGGTTTTTTTATATTTGCTTCTTTTAAAATCTCCCAATTGAAAGTATGTCCTGTACCACCTATCTTTTCACCAATTTTTGTATCAAATAAGAAGTAATCCACAAAATCATTGTACTTGGATATTTCTTCCAAAGAACTCTTATTTTCAATTTTAATAGCTTTTATTGTTTTTAACTTGCAATTTTTAATTATATTTGCATCTTCTGATCCGTGAAATTGAACGTAATCAAATACTTTACTTCTTTCAATTTTTTCTATTTCTTCTTTATTAGGATTGACTACTACAGCTACTCTGCTTACAAAGGGAGGTAACTCTTTAGATATTTCAAGAATCTTTGATAATTCAACTTTTCTCGGGCTTTCGGCTAAAATGAAACCTAAAGCATCTACCCCAGCTTTGGATATGTTAATGGCGTCTTCAATGTTTGTGATTCCACAAACTTTTATCCTGATCACTGCAAATTACTCCTTTTTTCTGGAAATAGTTCCCCAATCTTCGAAACCGGATCGTTTTCTTTCATTAGAGTTTCTCCTATTAATACCCCATCTACTTCTAAACTTCTAAGGTAATCGATGTCACTTTTTTCTTTAATCCCACTTTCTGAAATAACATAAAAATCCTTACGTTTATCTAATTTTTCAAGTTCTTCAAGTAGTTTTTCAGTGTTTCGTAGGCTAACAGAAAAATCATTTAAATCCCTATTATTTATTCCCAATATTTCAGTTTCGGTATCTAAAACCTTTATTAATTCTTGGCGGTTATGAACTTCGACTATGGCTTCTAAACCTATATCTTTTGATATCTTAAGAAAATCAGAGATCTCTTTTTTTGTTAGTATTGAAGCTATGAGTAAAATAACGTTGGCTCCCAGAAATAATGACTGGTAAATCTGTATGGGATCGATTATGAAATCTTTTCTTAAAATAGGAAGATTTGTTTTGGCTCTTAATTCTTTTAAAATTTTTGTACTACCTTGAAAATATTTTTCATCAGTTAGAATAGAAATAGCATCTGCACCAGCTTTTATATATAACTCTAACTGCCTTTGTGGGTCAAAATTCGTTGAAATGATTCCTTTACTTGGTGAGGCCTTTTTAATTTCCGCTATTAAAGTTAATTTTCCTTTTTGGAAGGAGTCTTTTAGGGAGATTTTCTTTTCTTTTAGCTTTGCTACTTCTTCCTTTTTTGTTTCTACTATTTTTTCTAAATACATCTTTTCCTCCTTTATCTCAATTTTTCACTATTTTAGCGCCCCTTCGCCCCGCAGCCCGCCCTTTAAGGAAGGGACCTGCTGGTCCCTTAACCCAACTTGTCTACCATTATGGAAGGGACCTGCGGTCCCTAGCTCAGTGGAGGTGGAGGGCTCCGCCCTGTGACCCTTTAAAAAAAAGATTTTTTGTGAACTACTGTTTAATATATGTTTGTGCCCCTTTGTTTATTTCACTGCCCTTTTATTCTAGGGAAATTTAGGAAGTTTTTGCTTGTAAAGATAGAAAGTTAGTAAACTCTACCATCTCTTCCAATTTTTTCATTGCTTTTCCACTATCAATTATCTCTTGTGCATAAATAATGCCTTCTTCTAAACTGTTGACTTTGTTTGCCACATATAACCCGGCTGCCGAATTCAAAACGACCACATCCCTTTTGGGACCCATTTCACCGTTAAATATGTTTAATATTATTCTTCTATTTTCTTCTGCGCTTCCGCCTTGGATATCTTGTATACTGCATTTTTTCAGCCCTAAATCTTCCGGGGATATTTCTAACTTTTCTATCTTACCTTCATTTAAAAACGCCACTTTATTCTTTCCTGACAGAGAAAATTCATCTATGCCTTCCGAACCATGAACAACCATCGCTCTTTTAACTCCCAAGTTATTCAAAACCTCTGCTATGGGGTAAACTAAGTTTGGATCGTATATACCCATTAATTGATATTTTACATTTGCAGGATTCGTTAAAGGTCCTAATACGTTAAAAATGGTTCTTATTCCTAATTCTTTTCTTGGTACAGCAGCATGTTTAGTAGCTTTATGAAAATCTTGAGCAAAAAGAAAGGCTATATTTATCTCTTTCAAACATCTTTCAACTGAAGAAGGGGGTAATGATATATTGACTCCAAGAGATTCTAAAACATCAGCACTCCCACTTTTACTTGATACAGATCTGTTACCGTGTTTTGCAACAGCCACTCCAGCTGCTGCCAAGATAAAGGCTACAGCGGTAGAAATGTTGAAGGTCCCCTTAGCATCTCCACCTGTTCCACATGTATCCATAAGTTCGTCGCTTTCAATACTTATTGGTGTTGCTTTTTCTTTCATAACTTTTGCACTTGCTGTGATTTCTTCCACCGTTTCTCCTTTCATATGCAGAGCAACTAAAAAACCAGAAAGTTGACTGTGAGTTACTTTACCTTCCATAATCATCTCCATAGCCTGTTCCATCTCGTCCAAACTCAAATTTTCACCTTTTACAACTTTTTGAAGATAGTAATTAAACATAGCTGACACCCCTTTCAACTTTAATATTTATAAAATTCTCTATTAATCTCGGTCCCACTGTTGTTAAGATAGATTCTGGATGGAATTGTACCCCATATATTTGGTAACTAATGTGCCTTAAGGCCATGATCTCTCCGTCTTGTGTAGAGGCGGTTATTTTTAATTCTTTCGGGAACATCTCGTTTGACACGATAAGTGAATGGTATCTGGTAGCTTCAAAGGGGCTATCTATACCTTGAAATATATCCTTTTTTTCTTTGATATATATCTTAGAAGTCTTTCCATGGAATATCTCTTTTGCTCTGACAACCTTTCCATTGAAAGCCTCGGCAATACACTGATGGCCTAAACAGATTCCAAGAATTGGAATTATTCCTTTGAAGTGTTTAATCATTTCAATGGAAATCCCAGCATCTTTGGGAACACCTGGACCCGGAGAAATTATTATGTGAGAAGGCTTGAGCATTTCAATATCTTTTACAGATACTTTGTCGTTTCTATAGACCAAAACATCATCGAACTCACACGCTGTTTGATAGATGTTGTAGGTGAATGAGTCGTAATTGTCTATCAAAAGAATCATCTCAACAATCCCCCTTTTCTAAAGATTTGAACATTGCCATTGCCTTGTTGACTGTTTCATAATACTCATTTTCAGCGATGGAATAAGACACTATACCAGCACCAGCTTGTATCCTTACTTCATTTTCTTTGCACACCATCGTCCTGATTGCGATACTTGTATCTAAATTTCCCTTTGTATCAATGTATCCAACAACGCCGGCATAGATTTCTCTTGGTTCGTCTTCCAATTCATCAATTATTTCAATTGCCCTAATCTTTGGTGCTCCTGATACAGTCCCCGCTGGGAACAAAGATTTCAATACATCAAGTGAGTTTAAATAATCCTTTTTTAAACCTTCAACTTGCGAATAGATGTGCATCACATGTGAATATTTTTCAATTCCAAAAAATTTTGTAACCTTAACACTTCCTTCTTTACATACCCTGCCTAAATCGTTCCTTGCAAGATCGACCAGCATTATGTGTTCTGCTCTTTCTTTCTCATCACTTAAGAGTTCTTTTTCTATGGCTTCATCTGCTTGGGGAGTTTCCCCTCTCTTTCTTGTACCAGCAAGGGGCCTGGTGATTACTCTTTGCCCTTCAACTTTTACGAGCATTTCTGGAGAAGAGCCAATAATGGTTGCTTCTGGAAAATTAAGATAAAACATGTAAGGTGAAGGGTTTATCTTTCTTAGATTTTCATATATTTCAAAAGGATGTTGCGTTATTTTGCAAGAAAACCTTTGAGATAAGACGATTTGAAAAGCCTCACCAGCGTTTATATAATTTTTTGTTTTTTCTACTTTTTCGACGAATTCTTCTTTACTTGTGTGGTGTTTGATCTTCAATTTGACTTGATCGTTGTTTTTTTCTCCTTCCTTTTGAGTAGAAGTTTTTTCTAAATCTTTTAATATCTGATGATTTTCATGTTTAGCCAAAGAAATTCGACTTTCTATATCTTCCTCTGATCCACTATCAACAACATTTACCAAATACCCCACTTTTTCACTTTGATCTAATATCAACGAGATTCTTGGAAACACTAAGATAGATAGTGGTAAATCTCCATGTTTGAGATCTTTATCCATTTCATTATGGTATATATCTTCCCAAATGGAAATAATTTCATAACCGAAGTATCCGACAAAACTTGCAAATAAATCTGGGATATTTAGAATACTTTCATACTGAATACTTTCTAACTGTTCCTTTAAAAAAGATATGTAATCTGTACTTTCATCAAAAAAAGTTTTACCTTTTTCAAAAAAAATAAGTTTCGTCTTTTTCTTGGCGATATAATTTAATTTCACGACTTTTAATGGAGTGATTCCTATTAAGGAATACTTTTTTTCGTTGATCGAAAGATTTTCTAATATAAACGAATATGGATTATTTAAAGCAATTTTTTTATAAATTACCGTCGGATCAGGATTTTCTAGGCTTATTTTTTCTACAATTGGTAAAATTGATTGATTTATTACAGACTTTTTTGTAAACATATTCCCCTCCTTCTCGGCTTTAAATTTTTTGCTAAGTTTGTGCTTTTTAAAAAAATAAAAGGAGGTCCTTTTATCCCTTTTTTAATAGGAAAAAGACCTCCTAAATTAAAAAAGGGCATCCCTCAAGGGATGCCCTTTGATTACTTTCTAGGCAGATTTACACTGGCATCCCTATCCGAGATGCCACCACCAATTAATTATATTTATTGTATTGTTTTTTAACTTGGGTGTTTTTAAAAAAAGATTTTCTTGATCAAACATGCTATTACCCCATTAATATCAGATTAATTTTAGTATAACATATTTTTCTAACCTTGTCAAGTGAGGAGTGGCTGTATAATAAAAATGGTTGATGAGATACTTGACAAAGGATTTGCCTCCTAGCATTCTTACAATAACTTTTTTAGTTCTTCTAATGTAATACTTAGAATATTTTTCTTTATTTGATTTATGGTTTCTTCATTTGCTTTTCTAATCTTTTCTTCTAATCTTTTATCAAAATCTTCTTCAAACCTTTGGTTTAGAATTTCTATGATTAATTCTCTTTCTCCTTCAAGTTTCCCTTCAACTTTACCTTCTAATTTAGCTTTTTCTCTGTCTCTTTTTACTATCTCTTCTAATGTGTCAAACATTTTTGGCACCTCCATTTCTTTTAGCTCTTGGTAACCGGTTTGTTAGATCCATTGGCGATGCCTATTTATAGTATGTCTGATCTTTTTATGGAGAAGTCTTTGCCTATTAGTTCAGTTTGTTCACGTTTTAAATCTGTCTCTTTTATTTGTTTTGTGATTTCTTTTGGTAGAAAGGCTTTTAGGAAGTCATAGAATACGGTTCTGTCTTCAAATAATTCTTTGAATATGGAGTCTTTTTAATTATATCATATCTTTTTGAAGGTGAGCTATCTTATCATATATCTCTTGTATAATGAGTTTTATAGCGCCCTTCCTCCGCTGCCCACCCGTGTGGAAGAGGGACCTGCGGTCCCTTTAACCCTGTTTTTCACACATAAGGAAAAGGATCTTTGTTAGTGTCCTTCCCCCACTGCCCACCCATAAGGAAAAGGATCTTTGTTAGTGCCCCTTTGCCTCGCAGCTCACCACACAATTGGCACTTATGCTTCACAACCGAAGTTTTATCCCTTCGGGCATGTTCTATGATTAATCGATTTTGGAATATTTTTATAAATAAAAATTTCATTAAAAAGTCGATTTTTTATGATATATTGGTATAATATACAATAAAGCTGATTAAATATAATTAAGCTCAATGGAGGGAATAAAATAGTGAAGTTTAAAATAGTAGTTGACAGTTGTTGTGATTTAACAAAAGAAATTAAAGAAAGATTTGATATATCGACAGTTCCATTATTTATTGATGTTGGTGATCAGCATTTTATAGATGATGAGAATCTAGACCGTGAAAAACTACTGGAGGCGATGAGAAACTCTACCGAAGTTCCTAAAACCGCCAGTCCAGGTCCTAAGCCATTTCTAAATTTATACGAGAAATATGAAAATACCTTTGTAGTTACCTTATCTAAGGAGCTAAGTTCGAGTTATCAGAATGCGGTTCTCGCTAAGAATATTTTATTGGAAGAAGCTAAAGACAAATTCGTGAAAGTATTCAATTCTTTTAGCGCTTCTGTCGGTGAAACAATGATTGCTTACAAAATTGGTGAATTAATTGAAGCAAAACTCGGTAGGGAAGAAATAATAAAAAAAGCAGAAAAATATATAGAAGAGATGCAGACCTTATTTGTGCTTGATTCGCTAGATAACCTTATCAAAGCAGGACGTATGGGAAAATTGAAAGGTCAGTTTGCCTCTTTTTTGAATATAAAACCTATTCTGGCAGGTACTAAAGAAGGTACTATAACTTTATTGGATAAAGCACGAGGAAGCAAAAATGCGATTAAAAAGCTAGTTGATAAAATAGGAGAAGTGGGGAATAATTTGAAAGATAAAGTTTTAGGAATTGCTCATTGTAATGCTCTCGAGAGAGCCGAGTATATTAAAAAAGAGGCAGCTAATAGATATAATTTTAGAGACATAATTATTGTGGAAACTGCAGGGATAAGTACCGTTTATGCCAATGAAGGTGGAGTTATACTTGCTTTTTAAAGTGCATTAAATATTGGAAAATCCCCGTTACTACAGACGGGGATTATATATAGTTTTTTGCATTTATCTTTGTTTTATACAGCAAGAACCAATGCGTGCGAAACTTTCTTTCGGTTCTAGATAAGAGATTCTTGATTATGAACTATAAGGGTTTTTCTTCGGCATAAAAGGCTGCAGATGCTGCTCCTAAAATGCCTGCATCTTCCACTAAAGATGATTGTTCTATGGTGTAAGTATCGGCGAAACTGCTCATAACATATTTTTTCGTCATTTCTCTTAATGGGACAAAAAGAGCATCACCTGCTCTGCTTAATCCTCCGCCGATTATAATTTTTTCAGGATTAAAGGCATGAACATAACCTCCAATAGCCCGTGCAAGTGCATCAATGGCAAAATTACACACTACACTGGCAAGAGGATCATTTTTTTCATAAGCTTGAAAAACGTGCTTTGATTCAATCTTTTCCTTTTTCCCGGCTAATTTTAAAACGAGGCTGTCTGGGTACCTATCTATCAAATTCTTGGCTTCTAATGCTATATATTTTGCAGAAGAAGTAGCTTCAACACATCCTCTATTACCACATCCGCATTGTGGACCATTTGGTACAACCACAACATGACCCAATTCTGGGGCAAGACCATCTTTACCTGTTAAAAATATGTTGTTACAAACTACACCTGAACCTATGCCTGTTCCTATGGTTAAAGCAATGAAATCGTGCAACCCCTTTGCTTTCCCGAAATACCATTCTCCAAGTGCGAAGGCATTGGCATCGTTTTCTAAAAAGACGTCAACATTTATATTTTCTTTTATCAAGCGAACTAATTCAAAATTTCGCCAGTTTGGAAAGTTTGGTGAAAATCTCACAATTCCATTTTTTCTATCTATAGAACCTGGTGAACCTATTCCAATTGCTGAAAATTCAGTGTTTTCCGTTAAATCTTTCACTGTTTTTGTTATATTAGCTATTACCTGGGCATTTCCCTTTTCAACTTCTGTAGGCCTAGAAATCTTTTTAATTATTCCCTTTTTTTCATCGACTAACCCAGCTTTTATCTCAGTGCCTCCCAAATCGATCCCTACTACTAACATTGCCATCACTCCTTGAAGTGTATTTGCTGTCTTCTGTAATATTTGTTTCTATGATATTTGCTCCCCTTCGCCCAGCAGCGTACCCTTTTTAGGAAGGGACCTGCGGTCCCCTTAGACTCTGGTGGGGGAGGGCTCCGCCCTGTGACCCCTTTTAAAACATTTTTTTGTAAGCTGCGCTTATACTTTGTTAGCGCCCTTTCACCCCGCTCCCCACCCGTGAGGAGAAGGGCCTTTATTAGCTCCCCTTTGCTACGTTCCCCACCCGTGAGGAAAAGGGTCTTTATTAGCACTCCATCAGCCAGCAGCGTACCCTTTTTAGGAAGGGAGCTGCGGTCCCTTAGACTCTGGTGGGGGAGGGCTCCGCCCTGTGACCCCACCGTGCGCACAATTCTGCCAAAAATATATTATAATAAGTTTATCAATCTATTATATCAAAAGTTAAATTAATTATTTAAAAAAAAGATGAAGTTCTACTAAATCTATTTTTTAAAATACAAAAAATAATAAAGGGTGAAGAAAATGGTTTATGCGATTATAGTAGCAGCTGGAGAAGGGAAAAGAGCGGGGTTTGAAATTCCAAAACAATTTGTAAAATTAAATAACAAAACAATATTGAGAATATCAGCTGAAAAATTCCAGCAGTCAAAATTAATAGATAAGTTTCTCGTGGTATCTCATAGAAACTACGTGGATTTAACAGAAAAAGAAGTTAAAATCTTCTCAAAATTTGAGAATGTGGTAATTGGCGGTAGCAGCAGACAAGAAAGCGTTTATAACGCCCTGTTGTATTTGAGTAAAAAAGATAATAAGCCTGATTTAGTTTGCATTCACGATGCCGTAAGACCTTTCGTTGATATTAAAAAAATAGATGAAAGCATCTACGAAGCAAAAGACATAGGAGGGGCTGTTTTGGCAGAAATGGCAGAAAACACGGTTTCTCAAGTCAATAACGGTCGGATTTTAAAAACTTTAGAAAGATCCCAGATTTATCTGCATCATACCCCTCAAACTTTCGATTTTGCCAAATTACTTAAAGCTTATCAAAATGTGGAAAAGATCTTATCTTCTTTCACAGATGACGCATCTATATTTATTCATGCTGGTTATGAAACATCGATTGTGGAAGATCATAAAAATAACATCAAACTAACGAAAAAAAAGGATTTTGAACTAGCCAGATGTTTTTTTGAATTGAATCCTTAATCTAAAAATGTTTCAAAAACCTTTATCCCAACATCTATTACCTCATCGGGAGGCAAAAATTCAGGGTTATGAAGACCGTGGTGTTCGCCTTTGGAACTCCCTAACCAACACATTAGTGCGGGATATTTTCTTGATATAAAGCCAAAATCCTCACCCGTCATTTTTAAGCCACAGTCAATAAAATTAAAGGTTTTTGAGAGTTTAGGAATAAATTTGTCGTATAGCAAAGAATCGTTAACGACTTCCGAATAGAAAGACCCTTTGCTTAACGAATAATCAACCCCTGTCATGGTCTTTATCCCTGACAGTATATTTTTCATATCTTCGAAATATTTTAGGCTATTTTCGGAATTAACACCTCTGATACTTCCTTCAACATGGGAGTTCCCTGGTAGAATGTTGATCGCGCTACCTGCACTTACTTTACCAACGCCGATTACAAAAGGTTCCATGGGATTTTTTGGAAGTTTATCAAGCACATCTAAAAATATGCGAAGGGCGTTTAATGCATTTTTAGATTGATGGGGAAAGGCAAGATGTGAAGAAACACCTTCAAAATCCACAAAGAACTCAAGGGCTGAAGCAAAAAGCGTACCACGCGTTGAAGCGATGGTCCCCAGGGGGAAGTCATCGTTGACGTGTAGGGCGAAAGCCGCTTTTATATTGAATTTATCCAATATTCCACTTTCGATGACCTTTTGGGCTCCACCCTTTGATTCTTCTGCAGGTTGAAATAAAAATATTATATTTTTTTTTACTTTATTTTTTATTACGTTGATAAAAAAACCATACAAAATAGCAGTATGAACGTCATGACCACATGCGTGCATGTATTCTTTTTTTGATTTGAAATCAACGTCGGTCTTTTCTTTTATATTTAAAGCATCGATATCTGCCCTAAAAAGAAGGTACTCATCGCCACTGTCGCCATTATACTCAACAATAAGCCCTGTTTTTAGAGGTCTATATACGTTAATATCAACATTGTAAAAGGAAGCGGCTTCTTTTATGGTTCTTTCCAATAATTCTGTAGTTTGATACTCTTCAAGAGATAATTCTGGATTCTCATGTATTTTATGTCTCAATTCGTACGGTGAAAGGATCATTTTAAAACCTTCTCTAATTTTGTCAACATCTTTTCGATATCGTTATATTCAATATTTAAAGGAGGCAGTAGACGAATCACACTATTATGGAGTACATTCAACAAAAGGCCCTCTTGTAGACCTTTTTCCCTCATTTGAGGGTCCTCTTCTTTTAACTCTATGCCAATCATCAAACCTTTGCCTCGAACTTCTTTTACTTTTTCAAAATTTTTCTCTCTTAAATATTGCATTATGTAATTTCCTTTTTCTTCAACATCTTTCAGAAGAGAAGGAATGTTTTCCACAACGAACCTAGCTCCCGCAAGGGCTACAGGATTTGGAGCAAAAGTTGAGCCGTGTTCTCCTTTTTCAAAAGCCTGAGATAGATTTTCAAGAAATATCGCCCCCCCCAAAGGTATGCCACCGCCTATGGATTTCCCAATGGTTATAATATTAGGAGACAGCCCAAAATGCTGATATGAAAAAATTTTTCCCGTTCGCCCAAGCCCGGCTTGAACCTCATCGCAGACTAAAATAAAATTATATTTCTTTTTTAAGTCCTCTATCAGAGATGCAAATTCTGGTTTGATTGATACTATTCCGCCTGATCCCAGAATCGGTTCTACAAAAACAGCCAACGTTTCTTCTCCAAATAGATCGAAGTATCTACTTAAATCCTCAACATCGTTATACTTCAGTTCTATAGTGTTGGGAAGCAAGGGTTCAAAGGGTTTTCTTAGATCTTTAAAACCGTTTATAGAAAGTGCACCTAAAGTTCTACCGTGAAAACCATTCTCGAAAAAAACGATCTTATTCCTTCTATCTGTTGCTCTTTTTTTAATAGCTTTTAAAGCAGCCTCTGTTGCCTCTGCTCCAGAATTACTGAAGTAAACTGTACCATTCTTCCCCGTGAAATTAACTAGTTTTTCTGATACGAAAATGGCATCTTCATCGAGAAAAAAATTAGAGGTGTGCATATATCTATCCATCTTTTCCTTCAAAGCTTGTAACAAAGATGGGTGAGAATGTCCAAAACTCATTACTCCTATTCCAGCAAATGTGTCCATAAACGCCTTCCCAGTTTTATCGTAAATGTAACAACCTTCCGCTCTATCAATTTTTATTGGAAACGGATTGTAGACTTTTAGTAGGCTCATAAATCAAACTCCTTTGCTAAACTTTCAACAGCTTTTTGTTTATACTCTTTTGGAATCAAACATGAAATTTTTATTTCCGAAGTAGTCACCAAAAAAATAGGGATATCTTCAATAGCCTTAAAAAACCGGGAAGCCACCCCTCTTGCCTTTTTCATACCTATTCCAACTACTGAGATTTTAACTAAATCATTTTTAAAATCGATAAAATTCTCTTGATAATTTTTAATGGATTCATTTAAAAGTTCTCTAAAATTATCGATTACACTGTCTACGATGCTGAAAGAGATATCAACTTTTTCATTATTTTTTATAACGGATATCATATCAATGTTTAAGTTTTTGTTGGCGGCGATTTCAAAAATTTTATTAATAAAAAAATGGCCCGTTGGAAGATTAAAAATAGTGACTTGAATTTGATTTTCATCCACACTTAAACCGGTTACAACAGGTTCTTCTATATATTCGTTGTAATTATCGACCACGTAACTTCCCTCCTCATCTGAAAAAGACGATGCACAGTATAACTCCACATTAAACTTTTTAGCGATTTCTACCGACCTTGGGTGCAATACTTTCGCTCCTAAAGCCGCCATTTCTAGCATTTCATCGTAAGTAACGTACTTTAATTTTTTTGCTTGGGGATAAATCTTTGGATCAACGGTATAAATACCGGCAAAATTACTGTAAATTTCACATTTAACGTTTAGAGAAGCGGCTAGAGCCACCGCGGAAGTATCAGAACCCCCTCTTCCCAAGGTTGTTAAATCTCCTTCTTCTGTAACACCTTGAAATCCTGTAATAACTAAAACATCGTTGTTTGTAAGGTTTTTGTGGATTGTATCTTTGTTTATTGCTTTGATCTGAGCCTCATTGTAGTCAGAAGTAGTTAATAATCTTAATTGAAAGGCATTCATGGATTTTGATTTGATACCTCTATCGTTCAACATCATCGATAACAGCGAAGCACTGATCTGTTCTCCTGTAGCTAAAAGCATATCCAATTCTCGTGGCTCAGGATTTTTAACTGTTTCTTTAGCTAATGATATCAATCTATTTGTGGTCTCTCCTCTTGCAGAAACCACAACTAATACTTTAAACCCTTCTTCTACTTTGTTACATATTCTCTTGGCAACATTGTTCAACCTTTCAGAATCTGCAAGAGAACTTCCTCCATACTTTTGAACTATCAATTTCATAAGTAATCCACCCCGGTAAATTTATATAAATAAATTATTTCAAATTTCTAAGTCCTTCTACAAGTTGCGTTTTGGCTTTTGTTTTATCGTCAACCTTCTTAATGAATTTCGCAGGGACTCCGGCTATCACAGAGTAAGGTTCGACATCAGAAATTACAACAGAACCTGCACCGATTATTGATCCCTGACCTACTTTGACCCCTTCTAATACCACTGCGTTAGCTCCAATGAGAACATTATCCTCAATCACCACTGGTTGAGCACTCGGTGGTTCTATTACTCCTGCTATAACTGCTCCTGCACCAATATGGCAATTTTTACCTATTTGAGCCCTTCCTCCTATAACAACATTCATATCTATCATGGTGTTTTCTTTAATACAAGCTCCTATATTGATGACGGCACCCATCATAATAACACAACCGTCGCCTATCTCCACAAGATCCCTTATTATAGCACCTGGTTCTATTCTCGCGTTGTATTTAGATAAATCTGCCAAAGGTATAGCTGAATTCTTTCTATCTCTTTCTATTCTGTAATTAATTATAGAATCTTTATTATTCTCATAAATTGTTTTGAAATCTTCTTCTTCGCAAAACAAGATTCCGAATTCGTTGTTACCGTAAAATTCTACATTGGAAAAATCTATTTCTTTGAGGTTACCTTTAATATAGATCTTTAAAGGATTCTTTTTCTTTGAGTTTGCTATTAAATTTATTATTTCTTCGGTGTTCATGATGACCTCCTATTAACTGTTTTAGCGCCCTTTCACCCCGTTCCCCACCCATTTTAAGGAAGGGACCTGCGGTCCCTTAGACCCTAGTGGGGGAGGGCTCCGCCCTGTGACCCTTTTAAAACAATTTTTTGTAAGCTATGCTTAGACTTTGTTAGCACCCTTCCACCCCGCTCCCCACCCGTTTTATGGAAGGGACCTACGGTCCCTTAGACCCTGCGGGGGAAGGGCTCCGCCCTGTGACCCTTTTAAAACTATTTTTTGTAAGCTATGCTTAGACTTTGTTAGCGCCCTTTCACCCCGCTCCCCACCCGTTTTATGGAAGGGACCTGCGGTCCCTTAGACCCTAGTGGGGGAGGGCTCCGCCCTGTGACCTGATCCGCTTAAATTACATCTGTAAAGGTAAAATACCCATTCTTTTTATTGGTTACAAACTCTGCGGACTTAAGGACCCCTTCCGCGAAAGCTCTTCTTGATAAAGCCCTATGAGAAATACTGAGAACTTCGCCCAAGTTCGCCATGTACAATACATGATCCCCTGCTACATTTCCCAATCTTAATGAGCTTATAGGTACATCTTTATCCAAGCTTTCTTTTATCATCTTGGCTGTTCCAGAAGGCTTATCTTTTTTAAATCTATGATGTGTTTCAACTATCTCAATATCCCACCCGTCGATTTTATCTTTCAAAAAGTCCACCATCTTTAGAAACAATTGTATGCCGATCGAAAAGTTGTAGCTTTGAACTACAGGTACATCTTTAGCTAAAGCCTTTAAAGCTTCAATCTGTTCATCTTGAAGCCCTGTTGTTCCAATGATCAATGGAACGTTAAATTTTTTCACGTAATCTTCAGTTTTTTCAAAAACTTCGGGAAGTGAAAAATCGATAATAATTTGGGGGGTTTCTTGAAAATACTCACCATCTTTATCGTATCCCCAGACAAATTCATGATTCTTTTCCTCAAAGAGGTCTTTTATTTCTTTTCCCATTCGTCCTTTGTATCCGACTATGCCTATCTTCATAGTAAATTCAACCTTTCCATCTCTTCTTTTAGAAGTTTCTCTGTTTCTTGACTTGCTTTCACCAACGGTAATCTCACGACATTTTCGCATAAACCTAACAAAGAAACGGCGTATTTGACAGGAATGGGGTTGACCTCTTTGAATAAAAGTTTGTTGAGTTTCATAAATTGATTGTTTAATTTTCTTGCCTTTTCTAAATCGTTGTTAAGAATGCTATGAGTCAATTCAACGAAAGGTTTTGGGGCAACATTAGACGTAACCGAGATAAGTCCATCTCCTCCTAAGCTCATTATAGGAAGCACTTGATCATCGTTTCCGGAAAATACCTTTAGAGAATCTGGCTTTATTGAAAATAATTCTACAATTTGAGATATATTACTACTTGCTTCTTTTACTCCAATAACGTTTTTACAGTTTTCGTGGATAGAAACGGCTGTTTCTGGATTTATATTCATGCCAGTTCTCGAAGGAACGTTGTACATTATTATTGGTAAAGTTGTTCTTTCAGAGATGTACTTAAAATACTCTATCAATCCTTTTTGCGTGCTCTTATTGTAGTAAGGGGTGACGATTAATAAACCATCTGCACCAGCACTTTCAGCCAATTTATTGTTTTTCAAAACGTGATTCACGTTGTTTGTCCCCGTTCCCACAATAACGGGAACCTTTTTATTGACAATTTCTACTACGGTATTGACTATTTTTTCTCTTTCTTCCTCTTCAATAGCAGGTGCTTCTCCAGTAGTTCCTAAAACTATTAAACTGTCAACACCATTATCAAGCTGATATTTAACAAAAGTTTTTAATGAATTATAATCGACGTTTGTTTCCTTGTCGAAAGGTGTGATAATAGCTGTTCCAACACCAGTAAACATTTGGGATTCCTCCTTTAAAGTTTTATATCTCTGTTTATAGCGCCCTTTCACCCCGCTCCCCACCCGTTTTATGGAAGGGACCTGCGGTCCCTTAGACCCTGGTGGGGGAGGGCTCCGCCCTGTGACCCTTTTAAAACATTTTTTTGTAAGTTGCGCTTAGATTTTGATAGCGCCCTTTCACCCCGCTTCCCACCCGTTTTAAGGAAGGGATCTGTGTCCCTTAGACCCTGGTGGGGGAGGGCTTCGCCCTGTGACCCTTTTAAAACATTTTTTTGTAAGCTGTGCTTAGTCTTTGTTAGCGCCCCTTCTCCCCGCTTCCCACCCGTTTTAAGGAAGGGACCTGCGGTCCCTTAGACCCTGGTGGGAGAGGGCTCCGCCCTGTGACCTTTTTAAAACTATTTTTGTAAGCTGGGCTTATACTTTGTTAGCGCCCTTTCACCCCGCGGCCCGCTCGTTTTTAAGGAAGGGACCTGCGGCCCCCTTAACCAGGCTTGTCTACCATTATGGAAGGGACCTGAGGTTCTTAAAATCTACTCCCCCCCATAAGGAAATGCAGCCTATCTTACTTAGAAATTTAAAGTAGCAAAGTAATCATCCAACGTTTCGGCTCTTCTTATCATTTTGAATTCTCTATCTTTGGTGAACAAATACTCAGCAGATCTTAATTTTCCATTATAATTATATCCCATGGAGTATCCATGTGCGCCAACATCATGAAAAACTAAGACGTCTCCTCGTTCCAATTTTGGTAATAATCGATCTGTTGCGAGTTTGTCGTTATTTTCGCATAACGATCCCACTACATCGTACAACTCTGTTTTTTCATCAGAATTTTTATTTAATACCGTTATATGATGATAAGCCTTGTACATAGCGGGTCTCAGTAAATTTGCAGAGTTAGCGTCAATTCCCGCATATTTTTTGTAAGAATTTTTTATATGCAAGACTTTTGTAATGAGGTAACCATTAGGACCCGTGATGTATCTTCCATGCTCCATATATATTTTTGGAGGTTTTAGTCCATTTTCCAGTAAAATATCCTCATACATTTTTTTTATTTGACGTGATATGTAGTATATATCAAGTTCCTTTTCTTCAGGTTTATAAGGTATACCAAAACCGCCACCGAGATTAATGAATTCAAAATCTATCCTTAATTTTTTATTCACTTCCACAGCGGTTTCAAAAAGAAATTGGGCGACTTTTATGATATTTTGAGGGTTCAATTCGTTTGAGATCAACATCGCATGCAGTCCGAATCTTTTAACCCCATAATCTTTAAGTCTCGCGAAACCATTTATAAGATCCCTTTTTGGTACTCCAAATTTTGATTCCTTTAAATTCCCTATTATCTCGTTCCCAAAATTCCCGCCTGGATTGTATCTGATGGACATCATGTCAGGTAACGCATGCTTTTCTTTCAATAAATCAATGTGACTTACATCGTCAAGATTCAAAATGGCGTTTAAAGATAAAGCCTTTTCATACTCTTGCAATGGGGTATCGTTGGATGTAAAGAGAATATCACTATTCACGAACCCGCTTTTTTCTGCTGCCACCAGTTCTGCCATTGAGCTACAATCTACTCCACAACCTTCTTCTTTTGTGATCTTTAATATGTTGGGATTGGGGGTTGCCTTCACAGCAAAAAACTCTTTGAAATCAACCCAAGAAAAAGCATCTTTTAATGTTCTTATTCTATTTCTTATACCTTCTTCATCGTAGAGATAAAAAGGTGTTTGTACTCTCTTTAATAAAGTATTTAACTCTTTCTCTGAAAAGGGAAGTTCTTTTTTCAATCCCTGCACCTCAGTTCAATTCCCTGTGTTTTTGAAGTATTCTAATTGCATTGGTAGCAGCACCAACTCTTATATTATCCGCTATAACCCATATCAAAAAGGTTTTTTCTTCGATCTTTCTTATTCTAGAGACAAATGTAATATCACTTCCCGCAATTTCTACGGGGGTGATTTTTTCCTCGTTGTACTCGACGTTTGGAGTTGATTCAACCAATTTTATAATCTCATCAACAGAAGAATCCAGCTTTGTTCTGAAGAAAATCGATTCAGAATGTCCGTAGAGTACAGGCACTCTAACTGTTGTCGGAAATATTTTAATTTCTTCATCAGAAAAAATTTTTCTAGGTTCGTTTATCATCTTTTCTTCTTCAAAAGTAAAGCCGTTCTCCTTTTTTTCGCCTATCAATGGTATAACGTTGTTCTTTATGATCCTTGGAAAATGATTCACTTCGTTTATCCCTTTTTCTTGGTTTAAAAGTTCAGTTATGCCCTTGTTTCCAGCGCCAGATACTGCCTGATATGTAGAGACAACTATCTCTTTTAAACCTAGCTCACGATGGATGCCGTTAAGGGCCAAAACCATTTGAATGGTTGAACAGTTAGGGTTTGCAATTATTCCTTTATAATTTTTCAACAACTCTGCATTAATTTCTGGAACAACAAGTGGAATCGTTTCGTCCATCCTAAATTGTGAAGAATTGTCTATTACAACATTTCCGGATTTTTGTGCTATGGGAGCGAATCTTTTTGACACCGAGGCGCCTGCCGAGAAAAAAAGGTAATCAAACTTCTCTTTCATATTCTCTTCTTGCAGCTTTTCCACGGTATATCTTTTAGAACCGACCTCGATCTCTTGCCCTTGAGACCTTTCCGATGCAAACAAACGCAATTCGGAAATTTCGTTTATTAGTTTGTATTCTTCAAATAACTTTAAAAATGTTCTTCCTACCTCACCGGTAGCTCCTACAACTCCAACTTTCAAAAAAAGCACCTCCAAAAAATCGAAGACCTCTCACAGTGGAGAGGTCTTAATAATAAGAAAATATTTTTTTCTCATTTTCAGCGGCTCTCCACGTTCTTCACGTGACAGTTATGTAGGTATTCCCCACATACCCAGAAGTCAGAAGATGAGGGCTTTCTTCTTACTTCTTCGGCAACCTCGCCTTTCGCTTCTTCTAAAATACCCTCTACAAATAGAAGAAGTTACTATTCTCGGTTGCGCCTCCGCTTTAAATAATTAACTTTGTTATAAGATAACATATTCAAATAACACAAAGAATAACAAAAAGTTACTTTTTGATTATTGTTGAAATTATTGTTTTAGTTTATTCCAAGTATACTATCTATTTTGTTTTTATCAAAACCGATTATATAATGATTTCCAATTTGAATTACCGGTGTCCCCATTTGATGAGTTCTTCGAACTAATTCTTCTGCCGCTTTTGGATCTTTTGAAACATCAACTTCTTTAAATTTTATTCCTAAACCTCTAAAATACGATTTGGCTTTTCTGCACCAAGGACAACTTGGAGTTGTATAAACCTTTATCTTTACATGTTGCATGTTATTCTTC
Organism: Petrotoga mexicana DSM 14811; assembly: GCF_002895565.1. GTDB lineage: Bacteria > Thermotogota > Thermotogae > Petrotogales > Petrotogaceae > Petrotoga > Petrotoga mexicana. The sequence continues at coordinate 36,661 of NZ_AZRN01000001.1, read as the reverse complement.
CACCTCCTATACCCTATATAGGTATTTTTTATTATAATAACAGAATTTTATAATATTTCTTTTAAGAAGAAGTAAATATAATTTTGTAAAATAGAGATGTATAAATATCAATTTCACGTTTAAAACACGAGGTGATGAACAACGGACTATATTTTTAATTATCCTAAAACCCCAATAAATTACAAAGTAAGAGATGAAAACGATTATTCTGTTTATACTTTCGACACGGTATATACTGACCCTATCTACAAAGAGAACGAAACTCAGGTCATTCATATGTTTAAACCAGAACAAAAAGTTAAAGGGGATATAGTCTTTCTGCACGGTATTGGACCCAACAACGTTCCATACCTTGAATGGTACGGAAGGTATTTTAAGAAATTTGGATACAGAACAAGTGTTGTGATCCTTCCTTACCATCTAAGTAGAAAACCAAATGATATAGAAGATGGTGACCCTTATTATTCACCCGAGCCAAAGGAATGTACCATACTTTTTCACAATTCTGTAAAAGACGTTCGAAGGACAATAGATTTGCTTGAAACCTTCGATGATTTTTCCGAAAATCATTTGTACTTAATGGGGGTATCTTTTGGAGGAATCATTGGTACTATGACTCTAGCTCTCGATAAGAGGATTAAAAAAGGCATCTTGATGATCACAGGTGGGAATTGGAGATGGATAAACTTTTACTCACCATATACGGAAAAAGTCAGGGAAAGATACGCAAAAGAAAAAAATTCATTTGGGTGTGATTCCGAGGAGTTTTGTAAAAAATTTAGAAGTGATGCGGCAAACTTTGTAAAAAATAATATCAATTCTATAGATGATATATTCCAAAAAACACCTATCACTTGTTATCATTACGACTCTCTGAGTTATGCTAAGTTCGTTAATCAACCTGTCCTTTTTATAAAAGCTCTTTTCGATAAGATCATGCCACATAAAGCCACAAATAATCTTCAACACTTATTACCAAATAAAAAAGTGAAAAGTTTATTGGCAGGACATAAATCAAGTTATATATTCAAAAGAATTGTGGGGCGTTGGGTGATTAATTTTATAGAAAAAGACCAACCCCAAGAGATATGGGAGAAAAGTAATAAAAGAGAAGAAGTTTTAGAATCAAACCGTTAGATCCAATGTTAATCCTAAAATAAACTCCAAATCTAAAGAAGAGCTATTACTTTTATAAATTTCTAAAGATTGAAGGGTGCTGAGTAACTTTTTAATTTTTTCTGGATCCGTTTCTGTTCTTAATTCATTCGTTATTTTTTGAATTTCTTTTTCGATCTTTTGCTTTATATCTTTTGTTTCGTCGGTGTGTTTCTCTGTATTTTGCAATTCATAAGCGGGATCTTGTGGAGTACTTTTGCTTATTTCTTTTCTATACAAAATAACAGCTTTGGATTGTCCTCCAACAGCGGCTAAAAAACCTCCTCTTCTTTTAAGATTAAGGTCGATGTCTGTATATATAACAATTCCACCTTTTTTCAGAGCCTGAGATTTAAATTGGTTTATATTCCCCAACTCATGGGCCGCCACCCTAAGTATACTCAAAGAGGCAGGAGAACTATTAGACAACCCTGGTTCACCTGGGTCTAATTTATAGCCCAAGTATGGGTTAAAATTCTCTGGCTTGATGGAGTTAATCATAAAATTCACCTTTCTCTTGGAGGGATAGAGACGAATAAAGGATCTTACATTTTACTGATTGAGATAAAAAAAGATTGTATAGTAAACTTACATCACAAAGAGATAAAGATCAATAAAGGTTTGTATGCCTATATAGGTTCCGCTATGAAAAACCTCTACCAAAGAGTGGGTAGACATATGACTTTCAAGGAGAAGGCATATCAAAAACACTGGCATATAGATGGTATTTTAGAGAACAAAGCAAACAAAATAATATTTATCGCTATGCTACCTTCACACAAACGCCTTGAAGAAGATATCTCCAAAGAATTTGCCCAGAAATTTCAGTTTATTGAAGGTTTTGGTGCATCTGATTTAACTGTAAAATCAAATCTTTATCTCATTGATAATATCGACTATTTTTTTGAAATTATTAAAAACTTTATTCTCTAAGGATAGTCTTAATCGTCATTCTTATTCTTACTTCATCTATTATATCGAAAACAATATCAATTTTACCTTTTTCCGAGTTGTTTTTTAAATTTTGATAATTTCCTTCTATTTGCATTTCATCTATTTCGATATTGGGTGTAGACATACTCAAGTTAACGATTTGTTTGCCTTTACTGAAGTTTTTCACACTGATCAAAAGGTCTACTATTCGGGAATTTGCCGATTTAACTTCAACATCAGACAATTTTTCTATTTTATATTGTACATCCCAACTCTCACCTAAGTTTATCTTGAACGTGTCTCCAACGGGAGTATCATTAATGTACGCTAACTTTATTGGAAAACTTTCACTATCGAATTCCTCATGGATCCAAACCTTTCCCGAAGGTAACTCTATTCCTAAACCATTGTATTTCGTGTTTTCTACGTGTCTGATTATCTCGGTTTTTGTATAATTTGTTATATTGGTGTACAAAGAAAAATTAATTACGTTTCTGTCTTCATATGACAATATATCGTTTTGGGATATCCTAACGTTCATTAAACTATTTTGAAAATTGACTCTTCCAAGATTCATTGTATAAGTTTGACTTAGAATTGCTTCTTGTGCAACTATTTCAAAATCATCTTCACTTGCCATACGTGTGTTACTCAATAACTTTGTACTCTCTAAGTAATCGCGAGGAGACAAGTTAAGATATTCGTTGACTAAGTATAGATTGGTTTGCCCAACAGGAACACCGTTGATTTGAACGTTTTTGCTGAAAGTTCCGTCATTTTTCATTTCATAGATAATTTCCCATGACCCCTCTCCCTTTAAAGCAATTACGGCGTTCTTAGGGTTTTTCAATAAAATTTGAGTAGGGGGTTGAATCTTATCTTTATTCTTTTCATCAGTAACGCACCAACGATTTAATTGAGGATTGAAAAATAGAATTTCATTTGTTCCAACAATCTTGTAAATGTCCTCATCTATAGCTTCGATAGATTTTTGAGTGTAATCTTCCAATGAAGTGATCTTAAAAGGGAAATGTTGATACACCTTTTTGAGTTCCCAAGAATCCACTCCACTGATCCAAAGCACGTCAAAACCCTCAGGAACAAAGAATGAGGTTTCGTTAGAAACTGTATAGAACAGTTGAACATCTTTAAAGATAAAGGTATAATTCTCAGAAAGAACCGTTATACTTAAAAAAACGATGAGCATAAAAAATACATACATTTTCTTCATGAAATTCATCTCCTTTTGATTTACTAAAAGGACCTGCGGTCCTAGCCCAGTAAGGGGAGAGCTCCGCCCTGTGATCCTTTTTTAAAAGCAGAATTTTCTTTATAAAACTATCTATATCTATAGCGCCCTTCCCCCGCTCCCCACCCATAAGGATAAAGGAGCCCTTACCTCTTCGCTCCGCATCCCGCCTTTTTTTATTGAATATGATATTTTTCAACTAGATCATCGAGTATCTCTCTAGCAATAGGTGCTGCACCAGTGGATCCCATCCCTCCATTTTCTATAATGACCACAATCGAGTACTGTGGGTTATTTGCTGGTAAAAAACCAGCGAACCATGAATGAGCAGGTTTTCCACCTCCTACTTCTGCGGTACCTGTCTTTCCAGCGACCGTTATTGGGAAATCGCTAAACGATTGATAAGCAGTACCTTCTTCACCAGGTGGTCCACTGAATGAGGTTACTTCTACCATACCTTGGTAAATGTATTTCAGATATTCTTCGTTCATTTCGTAAGAATCTCTAAGTAAAGGCACATTTTGATTTATGATATTTCCAAAAGCATCTTCTTCCTTTTTAAATAAGCTGAATTGATAATATTCACCTTGTGTAGCAAGAATATTATATATTCTTAGAATTTGAAGGGGAGTCATTGTGACGTAACCTTGACCTATATACGTTAATAATGTTTCTCCTGGATACCATATGGTATCAAATTTATCATATTTCCATTCTGGATCTGGAAAAATCCCAACTTTTTCATTTGGTATTTCTATACCTGTTTTAGAAGTAATATCAAATCTATCCGCAACACTATTCAAGTAGTCTATCCCCAACTTTTCTCCAAGCCAATAATAATAAGAGTTAACCGATGCCCTCAGGGATTTTACCAAATCGGTTTCACCATGTCCCAATGTATACCAATCGTAATAAGATGCGATAATGTTACCTTGAGAGTTTTTTAAATCGTATCTTCCAGTCGAATTTATGGTTGCTTGTGGAGAGATACCACCTTCAAGGGCAGCATATGCAACAAAAGGTTTTATAATAGACCCGGGTGGGTACAATGCAGATGTAGCTCTATTTAACAAAGGCATATTATTATCATTCAAAATTCTTTGAAACTCTAAATTACTCATTCCTTGAGCAAACAAATTAGGATCTACGGAAGGATAACTAACAAATACTAATATTTCTCCGGTTTTTGGTTCTGAGATTATCACCGAACCATTGTAGTTATTTTCTTTTAAATAATTGTATGCCTTTATCTGTAAATCTAAATCTAATGTCAAATAAATATTGTTTCCATTAATAGAATGTGCGTTGGCTATAGTAGGTGAAACGGATTCATTTGTTGCAATATTGATCATTTTGTACCCTGGCTGACCCTGTAATTTTTTATCAAACACCAATTCCAATCCTGACCTTGGAGTACCTTCATTGTCAACATAACCTAAGACATGGTATAAAGATTCGTGGGCATACTTTCTTATATATCTTTCTTCAACTTGTAGATTTTTGTCAATATTTGCTATCTTTTGAGCTGTCACTGAATTTATTTCTAAATTCACTCTTTTTTGAAAATTTAATTTATCTATTACGGTATACGGATTATCTACCACACCTTTTAGAACTTGGTACAATTCAGCTTCTGTTTCTTCACTCAACGTTCCTCCTAAATTCGTTAAATTATATATCCTTTGGTTCCATGCCAACAAATTCCCATTTCTATCGTATATATTTCCTCTTTTAGGAGAATCTTTTACAATTCTTGTTGATAACTCTTGAACTTCCATCGTGTATTTATTCCAGTTTAAAATCTGCAATTGAAATGATCTAGCAAAAAGTAATGCAATACCCAAAAAAAATAAAGAAAACAGTATTTTAGCTCTTTTTTCTTTCATCCAAAACCAGCCTCATGTTCATAAAATATAATACAAAGATGATTATCATGTCTAAGAAAAAAGGATAAAGAGAAGAAGTAATGACACTCATATACAATGACAAAACACCCGTGTATATCAATGCTTTAATTAAAGTCATTTCCAACTGATGTAAGAAAAAGTTGATGAGAAGGAATATAGCGAAAAATATTATCGCGAGGAATCCCAATTCAAACCTTGAATTGAAATAAAAAATAGTATATATAAATACGAAAAAAAGAAGTCTATGGTCATCTTTTTCAAGATTTGACACATATAAGACAATTATAGGAAAGACAAAAAAAAGAATTTCTCCTAACCATCTATCAAATGAAGCGGTAATTAGAGCTAATAAAAAATAAATCAAATACATCATATATTATCACTTCTCTTTTTAATAAGGAAAAAAGTACACTAAAAAATCATCAATCACCACAGGGTTGAAAAGATAAAGGTCTCCATATTTAGAAACAATCTCACCTGATAAAAGTATACCCTCTTTTTCTACGGTTTTTACATAAGCAGGAAGATCTATCTTTAGGTATTCTTCCATTACAACTTTATAATTATCAGGTATTTCGACCAATAAATTGCCTTTATCTTCTTTTATTAAAACATCTACAACACCTATTTTTCCAAAAAATTGTTGGTTCCCCCAACCTAATTTTCTCACCACTACTCTATCTGAGAATGTATTTTCAACAAAACCCAAAAGATTCCCATCCGTAGAAACAGCTAAATAACCTTTTTCTAAATTACCTTCATTGCTCGTTAAAACGTTAAAAGAACGATTAGTTTCATTTAAAATTATACCTCGAGGGATCGTTAAATCTATATTTTCACTACTTTTACTTTCAATTATATACAGAGGCTCTTTTTTGAGTTCATCTAAGATACTAGAAATTTTTTCAGCGCTTACATTCCTTTCCGAAATTTTAGAATGAAACAGTGAAAAAACCATATCAAACGAGTATGTTAGCGGATCTAAAATACCACCTAAGTTCTCAAAAGTATTAAATAATATTGAAATAAAGATCAAAATTACTAAAAATAATATCCCAAAATATCTCATATTAAGCTTTTTGAGATATACTTTTTATAAGATTAATCTTGTCAATAACCATTCCAGCCCCTCTAGCCACACAAGTTATTGGATCATCCGCTATTACAACTCTTATCAACGTTTCTTTTTCTAGCAACTCCTTTATACCTTTAATCATCGCTCCTCCACCAGCTAAAAATATACCTCTATTAACGATATCATACAAAAGTTCAGGTGGAGTTTCTTCAATGGCCAATTTAATATTTTCAACTATCTTGGAAACAGGGACTCGCATTGCATTTCTTATCTCTGAGCCTGTGATCGTAACACTCTTTGGAAGTCCAGATAGAACGTCTAAGCCTATCACTTCCATACTTAAATCACTGTATTGGGGGCTATCAAAAACATTACCAATCTCAATTTTTATCCTCTCAGCGGTTTTTTCTCCTATTACCATATTGTATTTTGATTTTATGTGATTGATAATTTCTTGATCGATCAGATCTCCCGCTACCCTTATAGATTTGGATAATACAATATTTCCTAATGAAATTACAGCTATTTCTGTGGTACCTCCACCTATATCTACAATCATATTACCGGATGGTTCTTCTACATCTAAACCAGCGCCAATAGCCGTTGCCATAGCTTCTTCAATTAAAAAAGCTTTACTAGAACCGGCATCCAAAGCAGCTTCTCTCAGAGCATTTCTTTCTACTTGAGTTGCATCTGTAGGTATTCCCACAACTACAGATGGTTTAAAAAAGCTAAAACCATTCAATGCTGTGTTTATAAAGTACTTAAGCATAGTCATAGCGACATTATAATCTGCTATTACACCCTCTTTTAGTGGTCTAACGGCGATTATATTAGCAGGTGTTTTTCCAATCATTTTCTTAGCTTCTTTTCCTACTTTAAGCAATTCTGACGTTTCTTTATTGATAGCTATAACGGAAGGTTCATTTAGAATTATCCCTTTACCTTTCATATAAACTAAGGTGTTTGCTGTTCCCAAATCGATACCAAGATAAGGCCTCAAATACGATCGCATTATATAAAAGTCCTCCTTAAAAGTATATTATGCTCCCCACCCATTTTGTTTAGAATATTCCTAATCAGCTAACTAATAATTAGTATAACACAAACAACTCATTATTGATGTTGTGGAAACATAAATGTAAATTCTCGTAATTGACAAATATAAAATAAAAATTTATAATATTAACCGACTTGTTTAATTAACTGTGCATTTTTGATAGTTTATTGGAGGAACCTTGAATGCAAATAGGTGAAAAGATAAAAAGTCTTAGAATAATGAGAAACATGACCCAAGAGGAACTCGCAACTAGATCTGATTTAACAAGAGGTTTTATTTCCCAAGTTGAAAGGGATTTAGCTTCCCCAACTGTTGAAAATTTGGAAATGATACTAAGAGCCTTAGGAACAGATTTGAAAGATTTTTTTTCAAATCTTGAAAATAAGGAAAAGATTGTTTTCACAAAAGAAGATCGAATACCTATATATGATACACCAAAAGGAGTTAAAGAAGAACTTCTTTTAACAACGTCGGAACCAAAAAATATAGAACCTTCTTTAGTGGTTTTGCAACCAGGTTGTTCGACTGATATCGAAAAACCCCATGAAGGTGTGGAATTGGGATATGTGATCGAAGGAGAGATAGAGTTATACCTCAACAAAGAAGTTTATCTAGTACGTAAAGAGGAAACTTTTTTTTATTCAGCCAATAAGAAACATTTCATAAAAAATAAAAGTACTTCAAAAACAGCAACTCTAATATGGATAGAAATATTTTAAAGGAGGATTGAGAGATGGCAAAATCCCTAGGAAGACATTTAATATCAGAATTATACGATTGCGATGAAGAGATACTAAACGATGTTCAACAAATAGAATATTTAATGAAAAAAGCAGCCATTGAATCGGGGGCAACAATAGTTACTTCTACATTTCATAGATTCTTACCACATGGGGTAAGTGGAGCAATAATTGTTTCTGAATCTCATTTGGCAATACACACTTGGCCTGAATATAATTATGCTTCTTTAGATATATATACTTGTGGAGATTCTGTCGATCCATGGAAAGCTTTTTACTATTTGAAAGATGCTTTAAATTCAAAAAGACAGGAGAGTCAGGAATTTAAACGAGGAGTCTTTTCTACTATTGGAATTCCTGAAAATTCGTCGCATAAAGTTGAGGTGAGTTGATGGCTGAAAATAATTATACCTTTCCACATACTATTTTTACCGAGTACGATAAAGCACATAATGTGGGAGTCTTTACAGAAACAACTAATCATATTTATACCGAGCAAACAGAATATCAAAGAATAGATATATACGAAACACCCGCGTTTGGAAAACTATTCTCGTTAGATGGAGTCATTATGACGAGAGATTCAGATGAATTTGTTTATCATGAAATGATCTCACACGTTCCTTTGTTCATACATCCTAATCCCAAGAAGGTTTTGATAATCGGTGGAGGGGATGGAGGAACTGTCAGAGAAGTATTGAAACATGATTCAGTAGAGAAAGTTGTTCTTTGTGAATTGGATAAAAAGGTTGTAGAAGCTGCTTTAAAGTATTTACCTAACATTTCTTATGAGTTAAAAAATCCAAAGGTGGAATTGGTTTATGAAGATGGGAGTAAATTCGTTTCTCAATTTAAATATGAATTCGACGTTATATTGATTGATTCCACAGATCCCACCGAAGGTGAAGGAGGACTGCTTTTCACCGAAAAGTTTTATCAAAATTGTTTTGAAGCCTTGAATGAAAACGGAGTTTTTTCCGCACAAACCGAGGAGCCTTTTTTAAAGAAAGAATGGATGGTAAGAGCGTATAGGAGAATCAGCAATACCTTCAATATAGCACGATTGTATATGGGTTATGTACCTCAATATATGCCGGGTACGTGGACATGGACGTTTGCCTCAAAAAATTTGGATCCAATAAAAGATTTTGACCCTGAAAAAGTTAAAGAGTTTAATAAAGAACTTAAATACTACGATGAAGAAGTACATGTTGCATCTTTTTCTCTACCTGTTTTTGTAAAAAAATTAATTAGTGAATTCAGTAAATAATGACGGACAATTGTCCGTCTATTTTTCTAAAACAATCAAACTACGTATATATTTGTCTTATTATATATTTTTTCTAGTTCTGAATAGACGAATTCGATCATTTTACTTTTTAATTCCTCAGGGTAGGTGGATACACCATTTGTGGTTTGATAAGGAAAAAATGCAATCGGGGATTTAAAAAACTTTTTAAATCTTTTTAGATAGTCAACTGGAATTCTAAATACTCCTAGTGTAATTGCGTTAATCTTTTTTAGGTTAATTTTTTTAGATATCGAGTTAATAAACTCCTTGTATTTCTCTTGCCAATTTTCTCCGATATAAAGTATAGGATCCAACGCTAAATTGACTTTCCACCCTTTTTGTAGCAATTGAGATATAGCCATTAACCTTCTTTCTAAAGAGGGGGTGTTTTTTTCATATTTTTCTATTGCTTCCTGTGGGGATATGCTCCATGTAATGATCAAATTTTCTAATGGAGAGTAATTCAGGAATTTTTTATAATTGGTTGATTTAGTGCGGATTTCTATAGTTATTAGAGGGTTTGCCTCAGCAAACTCTATCCATTCTTTTAAAAATGGATAGATTCCTTCAAAAAGAAGGATGTCTGAATCATATGATATACTTAGATAAATTTTTCCTTGACCCCGTTCGGGGCGTTCTTTAATCTCGTTTATCAATCTGCTTAATTCATGAAAGTAATCTGAGAGATTAACAAAGAATAAAATGTGGGAAGAGAAGTTCATGCCTTTCAAATAACAGTAATCGCAATCGAATAGACAATTAACTATGAAATTTGTGTAGTAGAAATTTTGTTGTTCAAAATCATGGCACAAAGGTGACCCTTTATAGATAAAATCACCCTTGTTAACTGCCAGAATCAGAGACGGTGAGAGCTTTTGTAGAAAAGGGTTTTGGTTTTTCCTGGAGAATATTTCATTGTAATTATCAATATAGACTATCTTACTTTTGTTGAGTTTGCTTGTAATTTCATTGGTTAGTGGATAATTTAAGGCATCTTTTTCGATGTAGATGTGTGAGAAAGTTTCATTTGTATAGTTTTGTTTTGAGATCTTCAAAAATCGCATCCCTTTCTTTTTTACTTTTCGGAATGTAGTTAAAATATTCTTCTAAGAATAAAGGGCTTACTTTTTTATTCGATTTGAAATATGCATATGCATTTTCAAGTTGTTTGGTCTGTGAGAACGTTAGTTTCAAAGTAATAGATATCTTTTTTATAATTTCTTCGTCTTGTTGTTGAAGAATAGGTTGAAATAACTTTAGTAGAGAACTCACCAATTTTGTGAAAGAAAAAATTTCTTCTAATTTATCGTAAATCAACTCATCTATATATTTGTTAGTCAGTCTTTCTAATGGTTGATTTTTACTCACTTTATCAGAGACTATTTTTAGCACATATACCTGATGCACAGACAAAAATTTTGAAGCAATTTCAAAAAAAGCCGATGATTCCATATCGACTAGATCTTCTTCAAATTCATAATTGCTGTGGAGAGTATCTATACTTTGTATAGAGCCTTCTTTTAGGTTGTGTTTGACTAAGATATCCGTATAGTACTTTCTTTTTTTCTCATAATCTACTACTTTATTAACTAAAACTAGATCGCCTACATTAAATTTGTTATTTAAACTACCGCATATTCCTAAATTTATTGCATAATCACTATGGTTAAGATCCTTTAAGGTATCTTTCAATAAATAAGATGTAGCTCCGGCTGCATTGATTTTTCCTACCCCTGATATTACAAGATGAGCTTCTTCGTTTTGATAAGTCTCAAAAGGTCTATCTGTTGTTTTTTTTAAATTTAAATATTTTATTATCGCTCGTGCTTCAATGCCCATTGCAGAGATTATATAAAGCATGTAATTCCCTCAGAACAGTTTCTTTTCTCTCAAATTGGCTTTTTCTTTTTGCTGGGTCAGACTTTCCACCTCGCCACCTTCGAGAGAAAAAGTGATTTCGTACGATCCATCGATCAGTAAAAATATATTCACTTTTAATTCATCTACATACTTTTTTAGAATCTCAAATTCTAGCTTTTGGTCTGAAGAAAATTTGAAGTGTATTTTATCGTTTTCAATTTCTGGATTTGAATAAAGCAAAGCGAAGTATATCGCCATGTTGGACTTCTTTTCATGTGGGTCACTGAAGTAATCAAGGATTTTCTTCATAATTGGGTGTTGAGTTTCGTTGGGAACGGATTCTGTGGCTACTTGTTTTCTATTTGGAGTTTTTTTATTTTCATGGGGCAAAGGCACGGAAGTAGTTGAATTTTTGTACATGAAATCTAAGATCTCCACATCGAAAATCAACCTTTTATTTTCACTGTATTTTAAATCTTTAAGTATATTGTTGAAGGCACCCATTAGTTGAATTAAGTTATCTTTTTTATTAGTAATTAGTGATTCAAATATGTATTCTATGGCCTGCTCCAAAAGAATTTCTGGGTCTTTTCCTAAATTGAACAGATCTTCAGATTGTGCCAAAAATTCATCTGTTTTTGAATTGGAAACATTTTCTATGAATTGAACAATAAAATTTTCGTCAAATAAACCTAATATGTCGAGGGTGTCTTGGTGGGTGATCTTCATCTCTCCAAATTTTTCTACTTGTTCCAACATAGATATGGCATCTCTCATCCCACCTTTTGCCCTTTTAGCTATGATTTGCAGGGCATCTAACTCATATTCTATTCCTTCAGAGCTTGCTATATTTTTTAACCCTTCTACTATTTCATTCTGACCTAAATTTTTGAAGTTTATAATTTGAGCCCTAGAAATGATGGTATCAGGGACTTTTTCCAAATTTGTAGTTGCTAAAATAAAAATAACATGTGAAGGTGGTTCTTCTAACGTTTTTAATAGCGCGTTGAATGCTTCTCTTGTCAACATATGAAATTCATCGATTATATATACTTTGTATTTCCCATAGACTGGTCTGTAATTGGAGGAGTCCCTGATGTTTCTAATTTCGTCTATTCCTCTATTCGAAGCCGCATCCATTTCTATTACATCCAAAAAACTGTTATTGTTTATAGAAACACAGTTCTCGCATTTGTTGCATGGATTGTACCCTTGAGGATCCTTGCAATTTAATACTTTGGCAAGTATCCTGGCGGTAGTGGTTTTTCCGGTGCCCCGCGGACCCGAGAAAATATATGCATGAGAGACCTCTTGCTTGTTTAAAGCGTTTTTAAAGTATTTTACTACATGAGGTTGTCCTAAAATTTCATCAAAATCTAAAGGCCTGTATTTTCTGTATAAATTGTTGTTCATGAAATTCCCTCCGAATTGCCGATAAAATTTAAATTGTACACCTTGTTTTTTATTAATGATAAAACGTCTTCTTGATTATGCTCCAATACTTCAAATATGAAATAAACTTCGTCTGAAAAATTTTGCTCTATTATTTTGAAGTTATTCTGTTTTTGAATGAGATTTTGTATGAAGGAAAAATTACTGTAGTCACATTTTGCCTCGTAAATAAATGTCTTCTCGTAGGTGACTACTTTAGAGGCTTTAACAACTTCTTCAGCAGTTTTAGAATACGCATCTATTAAACCCCGAATCCCTAATTTCACTCCTCCAAAATACCTCGTAACTACTATCGCCACGTTTGATAGACCAAATTTTTCTATTACCCCGTAAATAGGCTTACCCGCGGTGCCAGATGGTTCGTTGTTATCAGAATAATTAGCGATTCCCCTTCCTTTCTCATGCACCTTATAAGCCCAACAGTTGTGTGTGGCGTTATTATATCTTTGAGAAATCTCTTTTATAAATTTTTGTGCTTCATCAACCGAGTTGACCTTGGCGATATTTCCAATAAATTTTGATCTTTCTACCGTATATGTAACTTCGATAGGATCTTTTATGGATTTATAATTCAAGATAAATCTTTACCTTCCCTTCAAAATCATCGGTTAGGTTAAATTTATGAGCTGCATTTGATTGATTGGCAGAAATCTCATAAAATCCTGAGCTATCAATATGTAACAATAATTCACCTTTCTTTACTTCAGCGTAGTTATTAACGACTCTTGCTGTGTTTTTTGCTCCGTTTATTTCAACTGTTACCTTTTTGCCTAGATCTAAATGCTCAAGATAGTTGGAAGATAAGTTAGTTTCTATATTCCCAAAATCATCTGAATATAAATAATCACATATTACTTTGTTGCCTTCAATGATAGGTTTTTGTACTTCGAAAGTTACTAATTTTTCAGTTTTTGGTCCAAAATGATCGATATTGATACCTTTAGAAATGTATGCAGTCACTGGTGCAAATATATCACGCCCATGAAATGTTGATGAATAATCGGTTTTATAGAAAAATCTCTTGTCGGCTAACTCAACAGATTCTTCAACTCCGAACTCTTGGATCACCAAAGTAAATAAACCGTTATCTGGACCAACAAAATAATAGTTGTATTTTGACGTTTTCAAAGCGATCGGTTTCCTAGGGCTACCTACGGTTGGATCAACAACACACAAAAAGACGGTACCTTCTTCAAAATCTCGACAAGCCCTGAAAATTAGAGCTGCATACTTCTTTATATTAAAATGTCCTGCACTATGTGTGATATCAATTATATCAGCATTTTTATTTATTCTTTTTATAACGGATTTACACACGGAGACATAATATGAAGAAAGTCCCCAATCCGTTAAAAAGGCTATAACATTCATCGAATTAAACCCTCCTAAACCTCCCCTATGTTTCTTGCGTGGCTTGAATTAGCAACAATGATGCCACACAGAAAACAATTCCAAAACCTAACAATATTAAGATTTCAAAACTTAGATCACTTAAGCCATACCCTAATACCGTTATTTTTCTCCAGCCATCTAAAGAGTATTTAACAGGAAATAGGTTTGCTGTCTTTTCAAGAATACTTCCTGTAGGTATTGGGATCAAAACACCACCAAAGACCAACATCCCTCCTATCATTGCCGTTACAAGGAAAGAGGCAGCACGAGCCGTTTTTAAAAAAGAAGATAAAAACAAACCAAAAGAGGTGAAAGAGAATACAGATACTAAAACGAGTAAGATTAAATTCCATGGATTACCTTGGGATTGAACGCCAAAAATTCTGAACATATACCACGAGAACATCCCTGCAACGAAGCCTATTATTATGTACGATATTATTTTTGATAAAATGAATTCCCGCGTTTTTAATCCGTTTGATATGTATAGATCCAGTAATCCAACTTCTCTAGCTTGACCGATAGAAGAGGCTATTCCTATCATAGATAACAAGAGGATTACAACCACCGCTACGATGGGAGCAAACATATCATTAATCCCTAAATTTGTGGTGGGAGAAACAACCAAAGAACCATCTGAGGCGTTAGGAATAAGCATTTTTATCTCTGGTTTGGGCCTCGTTTCATCGATTCCAATACCTCCTTGAAGTAAGAATTCCGTAGTGGAGCCCACTTTTATTTCGGGTATCCCTGCAAGCTCATCAAAAACAGCTTTAAATCCGGTATAGACCATCATACTATTCTGAATTTTGTGAGGATTTGGTATTATGTACAAAACCGTTTGCTTGCGATCAACTAAATCTTGCGTAAAACCTTTTGGAATGATCAGTATTGAATCATAGTTTGCTTCTTTAATTAGTTGATTTAATTGTTCCTCATTTTTAATTTCAATGGTGTTCTCAAAATTCAAAAATTGTTTTATCAAAATAAAACCTAAATTACCTAAAAGACTGTTATCTTCATTGTATAAAGCTAATTGGAAATCTTGCGCCATATCAGTAGGATAGAATGAAGAGCCAAAATAGGCTAAAATAATAGGTATTATAACACTTAAGATTAATACTCCTCGATTTCTAAGTACTTTTTTTATCTCATACCATGACATCTTCAAAACTTTCATTGTCTATCGCCCCATTTCTTCTAAATGCTCGGATATTTTAAGTATGATGCTTGGTGATTCGTAAAAAGTTAAGGACTCATCCCCCACTAAAAGATATAATCCGTAGGTGTTTATATACGGTTTATGCATCGTGCTCATATTACTTGGCCAGATGAACATATCTCTTATTTTGGGATAGTACAACTCTTGTTTCTTTTGTAATTTGAACATGCCGAAATCATCTATTTCGTTATAATCAATAAACCTCGTATAATACCCACTTCCCAACTTAGTGTTGAAAGCTATACCTTTGTCTGAAAAACCAAATGCGGCAGTGGATAAATTTGTTAATTGATCAATATTTCTAATCTGTCCCATTCCAAAAAAACATATTTCAAAATCCCAATTTTCTTTAGAGTGACCTGTTTCTTTTATATAATCTTTCAAATCGTCAACTATCTTTTCATCTCTTGAGGCAACGAAAATCAAAACCGCTGCCAAAGAGATATATAAAAATATCGGCATATTTGATAGCCCAATTATATTCATAAAAAGTTGTGAGATTAATAAGAGTGCCCCTTCTGTGATGAATGGTTTTGATCCCCTCTTTTTAAGAATAAAATATGAAATAATTAAACCTATAGAAGATATTCCAAAAAAGTACCATCCTTTTATGAAAAATTGTATTAAGGGGATTAGTCCAAAAAAAATAGAAACTAACCGATACATATATTTTACCTCCTACTTTCCAACGCAGAACGTGGAAAAGATTTTATCCAGTAATTGTTCAGTATAATTTTCGCCAGAGAGTTCATAGATCTTTTCAAGTGCTTTTCTTATGTCGTACATAATTACATCGTTAGAAAAACCTTTCTCTAGCGAATTGATGGCGTTTAAAACGGACTCTTTAGATGATTCTAAGGTCATCTTTTGCCTTTGGTTAGTTAGAGTTGGCTCTTCTATGTTGACCTTTTCAAAAAACTTTTCATATATCTTATCTTCCAAAGTTTTAATCTCTCCGTTCTTTGCAGAAATTATAACAAAATCATTTTGATTTTTTTGTTTCAAAGAAAGATAATTGCTCTCTTTAAAATTAGGAGAATCGGATTTATTCAATACAATTATAACAATTTTATCTCCCAATTCATTTAATTTAGTATAAATTATTTCATCTTCCTGTGTAAAAGGGGTTGTGCCATCCAAGACAAACAAGATTAGATGAGAGTTCTTTATGGAATTTATGGTCCTTTCTATTCCAACCCTTTCCAACGTGTCTTCTGTGTATCGTATTCCGGCTGTATCTATAAGTTTTAAGTATATACCGTTTATGTTCAGATTTTCTTCTATAGTATCCCTAGTTGTCCCAGGAATGTCTGTTACAATTGCTCTATCTTTTCTCAAAAAGGCGTTTAACAAGGTGCTTTTCCCGGAGTTCGGTTTTCCTACTATAACTGTTCTAACACCTTCAACGGCTATAATACCATTGTCAGCTTCTTTTAGTAGTTGATCCATACTATTTACGATATGAACTAATTTGTTTTTCAAATTGTGATCTTCAAATTCTATGTCATCTGGATAATCCATTTCTACCTCGATCTGGGCAGAGATATTTAGCAAACTGTTTTTTATGTTATTGATTTTTTCAGAAAGAGCATTTTTAAGTTGATTAAAAGACGCTTTTAAAGAGATTTCAGTCTCTGAAGTAATCACATTGTTTACAGCTTCTGCTTTTATGAGATCCATCTTACCGTTTAAAACAGCACGTTTTGTAAACTCTCCAGGTAAAGCTTGTCTTGCCCCATATTTTATAATTGTATTGAATACAGCATAAGTGATAAGTTTACCACCATGGCAAAATATTTCAAGCATATCCTCTCCTGTATAAGAGTGAGGTTGTGAATGGTATACCCAGGTAATCTCATCGACTTTTTCTCCTTCTTTATTGTAAAGCCAACCATAGTACATCTTCTTAGGGGTATATTTTTTTCTTTTTAATGCTTGATCTATTATGTTTTTAACGTGATTGCCCGAAATTCTTACCACCCCTATAGCTCCCGTGCCAATTGGAGATGAAATGGCAACTATTGTATCATTCAACATCTTTGTCACCTCTTATGAAAAAACCTTTTCCATGTATTTCATATGGTCTTTTGGCCCATAACTAATGAGCTCTTTCGTTTCTGGATAAAAAGTAATCTTTCTTGAATATTTATTGTATTTTTCAATGACAGGATTTACATCATTTTCGAATTTAAAAGATATGTATGTGTCTCCTATTTCTATCTCTTTAATTCCTTCCATATTAGCTTTAACTTTTATCAGAGCGTACTGAAATAATCTTTCTACTTCTTCTGGAAGTTTACCGTATTTATCGCGTATTTCAGACCTTATATCCTCAACATCATCAACTGTTTTAGCCACCGATATTCTTCTATATATTCTCATTCTTTCAATAGAATTAGAGATATATGATTCTGGAATAACTATGGAACCTTTTATACCTTTTATTTCTGTATAGGTTTGAGGTTTTTGAATTTCTTCTTCCTTGTTAATTCCATATTCGAATAAAATTTTATTCAACATCTCATGGTATAGATGGTACCCTATCGCATTAATATGACCTTTTTGCTCTATTCCCAATATATCCCCGTATCCACGAATTTCTAAATCTCTCAAAGCAAGCTTTAATCCACTTCCTGGTTCATTGTACTGTTTGATCGCTTCCAGCCTTTTTTTGGTTTGAGGGGTGACTTCTTTTTTAAAAAGAAAGTAGACAAAAGCTCTTCTGTTAGATCTTCCAACTCTTCCTTTAATTTGATATAACTGAGAGATTCCATATCTTTCTGGATCGTCTAGGATAAGGGTATTAACATTGGGTATATCTATCCCATTTTCTATTATTGTTGTTGAAAGAAGTAGATCGATATTTCCATCGTACAACTCGTTAATAGATTTTATGAATTCCTTTTTTGGTGTTCCACCATGTACCATTGTTATCTTAACTTCTGGAACAAGGTTTTGTAATTTTTTGTACAGTTCATTCAATTCTTGCACTCTGTTGTGAATATAGATCGTTTGTCCGCCTCTAGATTTCTCTCTCAAAATAGCCGTACGTACTAACTTATCTGAATATTTCCCAATAAATGTTTGAATAGGTAACCTACCTACAGGCGGCGTCGATATCGTGGATATGTCCCTTAAACCGCTAATCGACATGTATAGGGTTCTAGGTATAGGAGTGGCACTCATCATAAGGAAGTTTACTCCCTCGCTTAACTTTTTGAATTTTTCTTTTTGAAGTACTCCAAATCTTTGTTCTTCGTCTACTATCACTAACCCAAGGTTTTTTACCTGCAGTAAATCTGATAATAAAGCGTGCGTCCCTATTACTATATCTACTTGGCCTTTTTTTATGCTTTCAAAAAGATCTTTCTTTTCTTTTGGTGTTTTATGACGAGTAACTAAAGCTATCTTAATTCCAAAAGGGTCCATTCTTTGTTTGAAATTTTCGTAATGCTGTTTAGCGAGTATCGTTGTTGGAGCTAATAGTAGCACTTGATAATTCGAAACAACCGTTCTGAAAGCTGCTCTCATAGCAACTTCAGTTTTACCAAATCCAGAATCACCTGACAACAATCTGTCCATTGGTTTTTCACTTTCAAGATCTTTCATAACCTCGCTGATACTCTTTTCTTGGTCAGGTGTTTCAACGTAAGGAAAGGTTTCTTTGAATTTTTCTTCCAATTCAGAATCTCCGAATAGTTGTATCCCTCGTTGATTTTCTCTTAATGCATAGATTTTTTGAAGTTCTTTGATCTTTAGTTTAATTTCTTCTTTTACCTTTTGCTTCGTATTTTTCCACCTTTTGCTGTTCAAAGAAGATATTTTAACTGATTCAGGGTCTCCGATGTATTTAGATAGTTTGTCTAACCTACCTACTGGGACGTATACCCTTGAATTATCTGAATATTCTAATGTTACAAACTCTCTCAAACCCAAAGGGGTCTCAACTTTGTTAACGCCGTGATATATTCCTATTCCATAATCTTCGTGTACCACCAAGTCCCCTTCATTTAGATCTTCCCAATCAAGAAGGGGTATATATTCCAACCTTTTGTCTTCCTTTTTGGGTTTGATAAAATAAATCTTTTCTAAGGTAAGTTTTACTTCATCGTATTTTATTTTGTTCAAAATTTCAAGGTTATGTCCTGAAAACATTTTATATATTTTTCGTTTTAGTTCGGTGTCACACATTTCATAATTTTCTTTTTCTTTTTCCGAGTAAGATTTTATGATTTCTTCTTTGTTTATTAAATAAATATCTCTGTCTTCATTTAGATAACTTAATATTGTATTTTTATCTTTGTAAAAGATTCCTGGGAGAGTGTTGAATTGATCAAGAGTTAGTAGCTCTTTCCCATTTGCTTCATTAATATATTTTTTTAACCTCTCCTCGTAAATTTTTAAGTTGTTGCCAAATTTCAGGATTTCAGATCCGGGAATTATCTCTACTTCATTTAAATTTTCAATCGATCTTTGAGAATATGTATCGAAAAGAGATATTCTATCTATTTCATCATCCCATAATTCTATTCTTACAGGTTGTTCGTAAATTGGAATAAAAAAGTCCCTTACAAAACCTCTTTTAGAATATTCTCCAGGACTAGTTACCTCTTCAGAAAGGTTGTATCCTAAGTTGTAAGGAACATTAGATTCAAGATCGAACGTATCTCCAACTTTGATCTTTTTGCTTACAAATTCATTTTTAGGTAAGGTGTACTTTATTAAAGATGAAAAAGTAGTTAAAATAGTAGCGCTCTTTTTCGTTAATAAGGCATATAATGTTTTCATCCTATTTGCTTTGATGTTTGGAGAGATATCCAAATTTTCAAATGGAAATATGTCAAAATCCGGATAAATGAAAATCTCTCCATCCTCATCGAAATCTTGGAGATATCCATCCGGTAAAACTAAAATTTTCTGTTTGTTGACTTTTTTTATCGAGTCTAGAAAATTTACAAGTTCTTTTCTAATCAATTCAACATTACCTCCTGATAAACTTCAAATACTTCTTATTGTTCTCAGAATCAAAAAAAGCGGCACAATCAAAATAGTCAGTAATGTCTGCTTCATTATTTTTGAGAAAGCATATTAATTTTTCACCTTTCCAATAATAATTTATCTCTTCTGCTATAGGAACTTTAACATAAAAGCCTAGGAATGATAGTTTTATCTTTTGTAATTTTTTTGATGATGCAATCTCTTGTGCCAACTGTAGAATGTATTCCTTCGAAACAGGTCTTTTTAAAACTTTTCTAATTGGTTTAACTACTATTTTTTGAGGCACACTTTCTTTAATATTAAATTCTATCATTTTTGTCGTATTTAGAATTGTATTCGTTGACATTAGCACGTTTATTAAACTAACCCCTATCTTAATTTCACTATCCTTTATATTTATACCAGACAAAGAAGAACTTTTAATTATATTAATCTTAATAAAATCCAAATTAATTATTTTTTTTGGTAAAAGTTGGTCTGTTTCTTCAATAAAGGTAATTCCCTCTTCAGTCGAAGGGAGTTCTGTTATCTTTACTAACTCGTTGATATTAACGGTCTTTATTTTTAGGTTTTGGGTTTTTGAAGGTAGAAGTTGAAAATTTATATTCTGAAAAAGTACGAAATTTATAGGGGTATCAAATGAAAGGTTAACTTGGTTGATAGTTATTTTTCTTTTGAGGAACATATATACACCAAAGCCTCTTTTAAACGAGTAAATGGTTCAAAGATATCAAAAATTTCTATGTAGGATTTGATTTTCTTCAAAGTAAGAGAATCTAGCACTTTCGAAGAATAAAATCTTAGGCTAGAATTTTGATTCATGGGAATTATACCCTCTTTTTCTTTAACCTCAAAGCCTTTATCACTGCTTACTTCCATTATATACATTATAACTTTGTCAATATCGATATAATTTATTAGATCACTGTCGTCCGTTAGTATTAAGTCCACGTTGTGAGGCGAGTATAATTCTCCATTACTGAGTATTTGAAAGGCTAAATAATTTTTTAGGTTCGATCCATAAATTATTTTTTGGATTTTGGAAGGTTTTATTGGTTCTGTGTATTTAAAGGAAACAGGGATTCCATTTTCATTGAGAATCAATAATCCACCTGAAAACATTTCGTCTTCTGATTTGTATATTGTAAAATAACCTAACATAAATTTTTATTTCTCCTTTCATACCTGGACGTTAAGGGGGTTCCCCTTAAAAACCCCAAATCAAGTTCAAAATCATTTAAAAACATAGTTTGCACACTACGGCAAACAGAGCTCCGCCCTTTGACCCTTTTAAAAACAGACTCTTCTTTTGGCAACTTAATTGTTTATAGGATTTTCCTGTAAGCTGTGCTTAGTCTTTATTAGCGCCCCTTCGCCCCGCAGCCCGCCCATAAGGATAAAGAAGTTTCTGACCTTTTAACCCTTTCCTACACATAAGGATAGATACTTATAACCTTAAATCCAAAAGTTTACCTCTGTATTCATCTACCACATGCCTCTTTACAATGTCTTTGTTTTCATTACTTAAAGACCTCTGAGAGGAAATCCCAGTGGATGATTTATTATCAACATTTTTCTTTTCAACTTGGCCTTTATTTTTTATCCTTTTTTGTAGGTTTTGAGAATATTCACTCGCTTGTTTAACTAGTAACATATTTTTGGCTGCATCGTAAGAATGAGATATTGCTTGCACATTATTTGCAACATCTATAGATTTGGTTACCAATATTTGTAATTCGTGAAGTGAAGCCATATTTATTCACTTCCTTGAATCATTTTTTTTAATTTAACCAATATTACTGAATGTAACTGAGAAACCCGTGATTCACTTATTTCTAAAACATTTCCAATTTCTTTAAAGGTTAAACCTTCGTTGTAATAAAGGGAGAGTATCAGTTTTTCTCTTTCTTCTAGTTTCTCGATACTTTCTTTTAATTTGTCATGTAAGATATCTTTATAAGCAAGTATTTCAGGGTCGTTTTCTTCCTGTATATATTCAAGCCAGTTCTCTTCTTCGCTGTTTAAAAAATATTCATCCAACTGAAGGATCTGCCTTTTACTCAAGGAGAACTTTATCTTGTCAACATCATTTTTTTCAATATGAAGTTTTTCTGCTACTGAATTATCGTCTATGTACTCATTATCTTTACATTCATAAATCAAATCTTCGTACTTTTTTACTAAACTCCTTATCTCTTTTGGAAGCCAATCTATCCTCCTTAGATAATCATACATAGAACCTTTTATCCTTTTTAAAGCATAGGTGTAAAAAGAAGTGCCTTTCTCCGGGTTGTATCTCTTATATGATTGAAGTAATCCTATAATCCCCTCCTGAATCAAATCCTCCACGTCTATATTTTTAGGTAAAGTGGTTTTTAAATTTAAAGCTATAATCTTTATTTTCGGCAAAAATTCCATTACCAATTGTTCTTCATTAATTTTGTATTTCATTCATTTGCCACCTTAAATTACTGTGATTTCAACCTTTTCTCCTCCGCCAACCTTCTTAACCTTTAGTTCCCCATTTGAAATGTTAAATTCAACACTTCTAGCTCTATTTCCTCCAGTATCTTCAGCGATTATTTTTATGTCGTTTTCTTTCAAAATTTGTCTCACAGCTTCAACGTTCTTGGCTCCAACATTCAAAGAATTATTGGAGTTTTTGAACATCGCTGCTCCTCCCGCTATCTTAGCTTCCAGATATTTAACGTTTCCACCTAAATCAACAATTCCATCTATTATCGCTTTTATACCTGTGTCTGCATATTTACCGATCTTTTCATCCTTTTTGCTGCTTCTACTTTCAGGAAGCATTACGTGGACTAACCCTCCAATGAGGTTTTTTTTATCTCGTAAACAAACCGCCACACAGGAACCTAACCCTAACGTGACCAAAATCGCCGGATTTTTATCTACTATGTATTCTCCAATTCCTATTATTTTTTTCTTGCTCTCAGTCATTATTCGTCCCCATTCCTAAGGTTTTTAATAATTTTAAAATATTTTGTTCGTCTGATAAATATATTAAGAAGCCTTTTACGTTCCCTTCATACTCTTCAATATTTATTTCTGTTCTAATTAGGATTACAAAATCGCTACCTTCAGTAACCATAAGAGAAGATTCAGAAACTATGGCTGTTAACATATCCACTGTAATTTTTGGGGGCAAAGAATGTATGTTCAAACCTGTGAAATTTGAAAGTGCGGATATATAAGAGCTACACATAATATTGCCAATTTCACCGATGGCTGAAGAAGTCATTTCATCAATTTGGGTTAAGTCTTCAGGTCTAGGAAGCATTAACAACTCTAAAATATTTTTAGTCTCTTCGGTTCCTAGCAGAAACAAAATTGCCCCGTGCAGTTCCCCACCGATTTCTACCATCGACCCTGCTGTTATCTCTTCAGGATCAGTAAACTCCTCCCATAATTCTGAAAGAGGAATAATTTCAGCAGAAGGAACTGTGATATCAATTTTCTTGTTCAACATCGTTGAAATAGCTGTCGCTGCATTACCTGCACCTATGTTTCCTAATTCCTTCAATGCATCCAATTTTTGTTCGTTAATCTCATCATAGATGGACATTAAACTTCCCCCTTTTTAATCTAAAAACGGTACTGTATCAAATCTTTTTAAATAACTCTCGCTCGAATTTGAAAACAAACCTCACCAGTTCTTCTTCTTTTTCTCTTGTTAAGTTTAAAAACTTAATTCCATAAATGTATTCTCTACTTGTAGTTTTATCAATAAACCGAACAACCTCAGATTCTATGTTTTCGAGTCTGACTTCATTTTTTAAAACTAAATTTATTGTTATTCTTTGTCCGACTTTCATCTCTTTAGAGGTAACGATAGACAATCCTCCAGCACTGAAATCTTTAGTTATAAACCGGTATTTGGTAGGTTGAAGGTTCTCCTCAGTTTTACTATTTTCTTGGTCTTCTTTCAGATAAAAGGTACCTTCCTCTGAAAAAGGGATCCTAGCATGTTCTCGTCTTTGTACTCTAAAAATTATTTCAGGAATGTTTATTATAAGGTATCTGATATTCCCTTCTTTTCCACTACTATAAACTTTGCTTTTGAATAAATAAACAGCCCTTGAAGAGTATGCTCTTACTTTTAGATTTGTACCTCGAAAAATTTGCAGATATGCACCTTTAAAAATGGGCATTCCTATTTTAGCTAGATTACTGTTGAAGTCGTATTCGTAAAGAATACTTTTATAAACTCCTTGAATTCCTTTTTCTTGAATTTCCAAATCCAGAGGCATATTAGTGTATAAAACATTCTTTGAGCTTACTTTTTCGACAAAATCAGACATCTTAAACCCCTTTTCTATCTATATTCTATATCGCCCCTTCGCCTCGATGCCCGCCCTTCTAAGGAAGGAAGCTGTGGCCCTTTCGTTCCGAACATCAATGTCCTTTCCCAAACATCTCTTTCAATCTCTGCGTAAAATTAATATGGGAAGAGGTTTTGATATTGAGTATATCGGAGGTAATCTTTTTTATATCTTTTGAAAACTTACTGTTTTCTTTCAATGAAATCAAAGGTATCTGCCTCTTCACACTCAAATGAACGTTTTCATCGTAAGAAATTTCATGAAAGTTATTTATTTCTCTGTTTAAAAACCTTTTTGCGGTTCTACTTAAGACGGATTTAACCATCTCAACTTCGTTTTTATTTTTGATCATATTTAGAATTATCTCTATTTCCCCATTTACATTCAAAACCGATAAAGCTTTCAGCAAGGTGTAGGCGTTAACTACCGCTGTCGGTTCGGGAACCGTTATTAGAAAGATAGTATCCGAATTTAGATAAAAATTATTGAGTTTTTCAGAATAACCTGCACCAACATCTATTATAAAATAATCGACTTCTTTCAACAAATTTAAAAATTCATCCATGATCGAATCAGTGAAATTATTTTGAAAGACCTTCCAATCTGTGAAATCAAAACCGCTGCTTATTATTTTGACACCATACTCCGTATCTTGAACGCAATCGTTGAAGGTAACATTACCCCTCATATATTCGCTCAACGTGATTTTCACAGTATTCCCCATCAGAATAGAAGCGTTTGCGAAACCAGCATCCGAATCAAATAAAAGTATTCGTTTCCCATGTGTTGCTAGATCAGCAGCGATATTCACCGACAATACCGACTTACCAACTCCACCCTTTCCGCTTACAACTGTTATGATCTTTGTTTGTGTGTTAGAAAATTCTTCTCTTAAACTAGCTGCCTGATCTCGATATATACGGTTCATTTAAATACCTCCTCCACTGCTGAACGGGTCAGCCATTCTTTAGAAGGAAACTTCAAATCTTCAGGAACTCTTTGACCGTCTGTTATACCCAACAAAGGTAATTTAGAATATTCCAGAAAAGAAAATAATTGACCATATGATGAGGTTTCATCCATCTTTGTAAAAATTAATGCGTTGGGTTTTAGATAAGAAAAATTATCGTAAATATGCATCATATCTT
The DNA here is from genome assembly GCF_002895565.1 of Petrotoga mexicana DSM 14811. Lineage (GTDB taxonomy): Bacteria > Thermotogota > Thermotogae > Petrotogales > Petrotogaceae > Petrotoga > Petrotoga mexicana. The sequence continues at coordinate 10,836 of NZ_AZRN01000001.1, read as the reverse complement.
CACAATTTGTGTTGGAGGATAACAGCATTATATTGTAATCAGGCTCAACTACGTCTTTGAACACTTTGAGTTCACCCATCTGTAAATTGTTCTTATGGCTTCTTCCAGCTGTGTCTATTAGAATTACATCAAAATTCAAAAGTGATTCCAAAGCAATTTTAAGGTCAGACGGGGTATAACAAATGTGAAGAGAAATACCTAGTATATCTGCATAAGTTTTTAACTGATCTGTTGCAGCTATTCTGTACGTGTCGATTGTAATTAGTGCAATTTTTTTATTCATTTTTTTTAAGTTAGCGGCTATTTTTGCCAACGTTGTCGTTTTTCCCACTCCTGTAGGACCTATAAACATAACTTTATTCTTTATATCACCAAAATTTAAAATTTCTAAGCTTTGATAAAGTTTTTTTTCAAATCTGGTCCTTATAATTTCTTGATTTTTCCAATTTTCTTCTACTTTTAAATCATTCAATTGATTTAAAAAGGATTCAATGAAAACTCTTGAATACGATTTTTCGTATAGCTTATCCTTTATATCTTGAAGATAGAGATTGTTTGCTTCCATTTTTTTGTTCAACTTTTCAACCATATTCATTAGATCTTGTAATTTTAAACTATCTTTGATGCCACTTTCAGAAGGTTCCCTTTGGATGTGTTGATGATAAAATGCTTCTGCACTTTTGTCTATCTTAGAAGATATTTCTCTACTCGTTTTTATAAACTCTGTTAAATCATCTTTTGAATGTTTACCGTTGGATCCATTATCACTATTTAAGTACGATGGTTTTGCTATTTTTTCTTCTCTTTCTTTTTTTCTATAAAATTCAGGTGTATTCCTTTTTATTAGATCGTTTAGCGTATAGGTATTATTAGATTCTTGCGGGTGATTTTTGGATTTTTGAGGTTTGTTCTCAGAATTTATGTTTTCCTCACTCAAAACAGTTACTTCGATATATTTTTCTCCACCGATTCCAAAAAATCCACCTTTTTTCACTTTTTTCGTGTCTAAAATATAGGCGTCTTCCCCGAATTCTCTTCTTATCTTCTCCATTGCTTCAGAAATTGTCTTAACGGTAAGTTTTTTAATTTGCATTGGATCTCTCACCTTCTATTTTCACTATTTCATTCACGTTGAGAGAAGTATCCGAAGGTATTTCTTCGTATGCTATAATACTGATGTTTTGAATAAATTTTAAGATAAATCTAGCGAATGGATATCTTATGTTTTTGGAACAAATTAATGTAGGATTAAAGCCTTTCATCATCATGTTTTCAAGAGATTTGGATATTCTTTGTACCAAAATATTTGAATATTCTGGTTCGAGTATTATAACCCTTCCCGAATCCGTTTCTCTTATTGATTCCGATAATTTTTTCTCTATGGATGGATCCAATGCGGTAACATGTAATTCTCCATCGTCAGACCTTAAATTTTCCGCTATTTGCCTACCTAAAGATCTTCTGACATACTCTACTAAATTCTCAATATTGTTTCCATATTTATCGACTGCCTCTATCAAACTCTCAAAAATTAAGGGCAGATTTCTTATTGAAATCCTTTCATACAATAGTTCACTTAAAACTTTTTTTAGTTCATGTATTTTTAGCATTGTTGGAATAAGGGTATCTACAAGATTGGCATAATTAACTCTCAATCCATCGATTAATATTTCTAATTCTTTTGTTCCAATAATTTCGTGAGCATATTTTTTAATGGTTTCAGAAAGATGAGTGGCAAAAACGCTGGGTGCGTCAACAGTAGTGTAACCTTTTTCTATAGCTTCCTCTTTTAAACTTTCGTCTATCCAGAAGGCTTCTAAACCGAAGGCAGGCTCTTTTGTCTTTATACCAGGTAATTCTTCAGAAGCCATACCTGAGTTTATAGCAAGAAGTCTGTCGGGGATCAATTCGAATCTACCAACTTCAACGCCTCTCAATTTAATAACGTATTCATTCGAACTTAATAGAACGCTGTCCCTTATTCGAATGGGAGAGATAACTATACCCAATTCATAAGCTAATTGTTTTCGAACAACGGTTATCCTATCCAATAGGTCGCCGCCTTGATCTGGATCAGCTAAAGGTATCAATCCATATCCAATGTCTACTTCAATTGTATCACCTTGTAAGACTTCTGAAACTTCTTCTGGAGTGGTAAGAGGTGGTGCAAAACCGCCAGAAACACCCCTGTTTTCAACTTTTGGTGCGGTTGAGCTTCCCATTCCTCCGCCACTCGAACCCGTTGTTTCAAATGCTAGTTGGCCTTCACTCACTCTACTCACGTAAGCTACAAAAAGTAAACTTCCTCCTAAAATCAACGATGGAAAAACTGGAATTGGTGTTAACATACCTAAAAATATTATTATTCCGCCTGCTATATTCAAAACCCTTGTGTCAGAAGTAAGTTGTCTTATTAAATCTACACCAAAATTATCTTTTGAGGCGGCTCTTGATACTATCATACCTGCAGAAGTTGAAATCAACAACGCAGGAATTTGAGCAACAAGTCCGTCACCAACGGTTAGTAGAGCAAATACTTCCGCCGCCTCTGCGATCGTCAGTCCCTGCTGTAACATCCCAATTATTAAACCCCCAACTAAATTTATCAGAGTTATTATTAATCCAGCTATTGCATCCCCTCTTACAAATTTACTAGCTCCATCCATTGCACCATAAAAATCGGCTTCTCTTCTTATGTCTTCTCTTCTTTGTCTAGCTTCTTCTTCGTTAATCAAACCGGAAGACATGTCAGCATCTATACTCATCTGTTTGCCAGGCATGGCATCCAAAGTGAACCTTGCGGCTACTTCAGATATTCTTTCTGTTCCTTTAGTTATTACAAGAAATTGTATTATAACAAGGATCAAAAAGATTATGATTCCCACAATATAATTTCCACCGACAACAAAGTCACCGAAGGCTCTTATTACTTTTCCTTCAAAATTTTTACCGTTTAGGAGTATCAAACGAGTAGACGAAACGTTCAACGCCAACCTAAAGATGGTCATAACCAGTAACAAAGATGGAAAAATAGAAATATCCAATGCCCTTTTCAAATATAAAGTGGCCAATAAGATTATAATAGAAACGATTATGTTCAATAGCTGCAAGAAGTCTAGCAAAAAGGTAGGAATAGGTATAACCATCAACACAACTATCCCCACGATAAGTATGGAAATTGCTACATCTAACCCTTTTATTTTATTAAAATTCATCGCTAACCTCCCAATGATTTAATAACTGAGTTTGTAGACATAAGCTAGTACTTCTGCAACTAAGGTGTATAGGTCTTCTGGTATTTCTTCGTTTAAGTCAACTTTCTCATAAATTTTTCTTGCCAAAGCAGGTCTTTCTAAGATTGGGATTCCATGTTTAAAGGCAATTTCTCTTATCTTAAAGGCGACTTCATCTTTTCCTTTTGCTACAACTATTGGAGCCTGCATTTCTTCAGGTTTGTACTCTATCGCTACAGCATAATGAGTAGGATTGGTAACAACAACGTCCGCTTCAGGTACTTTTTGCATCATTCTACTTCTTGCTAAATTTCTCATCAATTCTCTTTGCCTTTGTTTAATTTCTGGGTTTCCTTCTATTTCCTTTCGTTCTTGTTTGACCTCATAATTGCTCATTTTTAGCTCTTTTTTATATTCATATCTCTGGTACCAAAAATCAAATAAACTGAGAAGAAGTAAGGCTATTCCTAATTGAAACAGTATATTAATAACTAAATCAAAAATCACATTAAAGGAAAAAGAAGTTTCTTCCTCCGCCAACGAGAGTATCTTATACCAATTGGCTTTTATGATATTATAAGTTAACAACCCTAATATGGTTAGTTTTAAAAGAGACTTAATTAGCTCCACCACAGATCTTAAAGAAAATAGTCTTTTGAATCCTTTAATGGGGTTTATCTTACTCAGATCCAATTTTAAAGATTTAAAAGTAAATAAAAATTTGGTTTGAATCATTCCCAAAAGGGAAGAAACTACCACGGCAACAACAAAAAACAGTATCAATTTTATGTATAAGTTCATATGTGCCGTAATCTCATATCCAAGCAAATCTGTTGGTGAATAATCTAAATCTAAAGATAAATAATCGTAAAAAACCTTAAAAATATCATTAAGGAGGGGCTCAAATATTATCCACAAAAAAAGCGAAATTGACAAAAAACTAACTGCCATGTTAAATTCGTTCGATTGGGGGATGTTTCCCTCTTCTCGAGCTTTTTCTAATCGCCTAGGTGTGGGATCTTCAGTTTTATCTGGATCTGCAAAAAGTTGAAGGTTTATTGAAATAGAAGGATCATTGAACTTTTCATCCATTCTATTAGTTGAAAGAATAGAGTAGTAAACTGATCTTCCCAAATCAATATCACTCCTAAAAAAAGTAAAAATCCTACCAGTATTTCTAGTGGAATACCAACCATAAAAACATTTACCTGAGGTATCAATCTAGAAACTATTCCCAAAGCAACTTTCAAAAGGATCATAAATGCGATAAATGGCATCGAAAGCTGAAGGCCTATAGTAAATACATCGAATAATTTTTGAGAAAAAACCATAAATCCATCAGGTGCTAGAGTAAAAACCACAGGAACCTTGTTGAAGGAATCAATAATTATTGAGTATAAAATTAACGGCCCCTTAAGGATAAAAAAAAGCAACATACTGAACAAAAATGAAAGCTCTGAAATTAAAGAGACTTCGTCGCTAGTTACAGGATCGAAAACATTCGCCATTGCAAATCCCATTTGTATACCTATCGTTTCTCCAGCAAATTGAAAGGCATAGAACAAAATATTGGCTATTAACCCTACACTACTTCCAAAAACAAAATTCATCAACAAATAAAAAATTATCAACAAAGGAGGTGAATTTATAGGAAAAGTTCCGTTAACCTCAAATAGCACCAAATAAGAAATAAAAAGCGTTATAAAAACTTTCACATGAACTGGAACAAAACGAGTACTAAAAAAAGGAATAAAAAAAGTAATTCCAGCCAACCTAGCAAAGATGAAAAAATAAACCCATAGATGGTATGTCAGATTTTCCAGCACCACCTAAATCATTCCCAAATAATAAGTGAATAATTCGAATGAAAAATCTGATATGTTTTGCATTATCCACGAGAACATTAAAACCAACGAAAGAAAAGTTATTATAATTTTAGGTGCAAATGTCAACGTCTGTTCGTGAAGCTGTGTAACGGCTTGGAAGATACTAATAATCAACCCCACCGCTACACTTATTATTAAAATTGGAGAGACTACTTTTAAAAAGAGCATTATACCGTTTTCAAAAATCTCTATTAGTACCTCTTCACTCATGAGATCATCCTCCCACAAAACTCCTTACTAATCCTCCAATTAAGAGATCCCATCCGTTTACCATCACGAAAATCATTATTTTAAAAGGTAAAGAAATCAGAATCGGAGGTATCATGATCATCCCCATAGATAACAGAATACTTGCTACCACCATATCTACTATTATAAAAGGCAGATAGAGTAATATACTCATTTTAAAGGCGATTTCTAACTCGCTTATTGCAAAGGCAGGTACCAGAATTTGAAAAGGAGTTTCTTCGATATTATCTATCTCTATATTCATTGAAGATGAAAGCATATAGATATCATCTTCATTTTTATGTGCCACAATCTCTGAAATCATGAAATCTTTGAATTGCTGCCAACTAATTTGTATTGCTTCTTGATAGTCAATCTCATTTTGGTTGTACGGGATAATTGCCTCTTGATACACCCCATTAAAAACAGGAAACATTATCATTATGGTTAAAAAAAGGGCCAAAGCCAACATTACTTGATTTGGAGGAGCTTGCCTGGTGCCCATAGCCTGTCTCAAAAAGCTTAACACAACAACTATTCTTGTAAATGAAGTAAATAACATTAAAAACCCTGGGGCTAAGGACAAAACGGTTACGATTAAAAGTATTGTCAACGTCGGTGTTAAAGTATTAACTTCTTCATTCGGGTTTATCTGTATATCTACCCCTGGGAGTTGAAGAGTATTTTGAGAAAAAACTAAACTAAAAGATATGATAAAAAGAATAAGAGTTATTATCGTCTTTACTTTTCTGATTTTTCTTCTTCCCTTCCCCTTGAATTTTTATCTTTTTTCAGTATATTAGAAAAGGTTTCAAGAAATTTAGGGTGTTCATTCATAATTTCCTGAACCTCATCTTCTTCTAACTTTCTTATTATTTCACTAGAATTGGAAGTAGCCAATATAATGTAATATTCTTTAAAAACTTTCAATACTCCAACATATAAATTCCTATCTAGATAATATTTTTTTACCATCTTAACTTCTTTACTTTTAGGTCCCTTTTTTAATGTTTTAGCCAGTATATAATAAAATACCACAAGAAGTATGATGAGTAAAATTATGGCTACGAACCAAAATGACACATTAACCAAATTACTACTAGGAGTTGCATAGTCAGTGGGCATTTAAACTACTCCAACTTTTGTAAAGCTTCTATAACCCTATTAGCTTGAAATGGTTTCACAATAAAATCTTTTGCACCAGCCTGAATGGACTCTATAACCATAGCTTGTTGCCCCATGGCGCTACAAACTATAATCTTGGCGTTGGGGTCTATTTTCATTATTTCTTTTGTAGCTTGAATACCATCTTTAACAGGCATAGTTATATCCATCGTGACAAAATCGGGTTTTAATTCTTGATACTTTTCAACAGCTTCTTGACCGTTGCTAGCTTCTCCCACTACTTCATAGTTTCCTTTCGTTAAGATGTCTTTAAGCATCATTCTCATAAAAGCTGCATCATCTACTATTAAGACAGTTTTACCCATTAAAACACCTCCGAAGACTTTAAAATTTTTATTTTTTAAACTCGGCTTCTAAGATACTTTCTAAATCTAGATATACAATCAACCTATTTTCTATCTTTATAACCCCTTTAACTTTATCTGAGTAAACAGACTCTTTTGATTGAAATTTTTCTAACTTGGTGGGATCGATGGAAAGAACGTTTTCAACATCATCCACATACATTCCTATCTCCTCTTCGTTTATTTTTAACACAAGGATATTTTCATAAATGTGGTCATCGGGAACATCAATCCCTAAAATTTTAGTTAATTCGATAACAGGAACTATTCTTCCCCTTAAATTAATTAAACCAACTAGGAAGTATTTTGAATTCGGAACGGGTGTTACATCAGCCTTATCTACAACACTTTCTATATTCTCTACTGGCAAAGCATATTCTTGATCCACAATTTTGAAAGAAAGCACGTCTTCCATCATATATTTCCCCCTCTTTTACAACTATTTATATACTACTTTTGAAGATATAAAACTTGCTTTAGTGCCCCTTCGACCCGCAGCTAGGGTATTTAAATTATTTATTATATTAGAGAAGCTACATCCAATATTAGAGCTATTCTCCCGTCTCCTAAAATTGCACCTCCGCTAAACTCCTTTACATCATTCAGCAAAGATCCCAAAGATTTAATCACTATATCATCTTGACCTAATAATTTATCGACAACAACCCCATACTTTTTGTTTCCCACTTTCACAATAATAATATATTCGTTAGAAGAATCATTTTTCTTTTCATAACCAAATAACTTCCTTAAACGCACTATAGGCATTACTTCTCCTCTCAAAAGGAAAACTTCTTGACCTTGGACAACCTTTAACTCACCATCACTTATTCTTTGAGTCGTATCAATGTTGGCAATAGGTATAGCATAAACATGCTCATTTACAGTTATTAAAAGAGCTTCGATAATTGCCAAGGTAAGAGGCAAACTAATACTTATCTTTGTACCTTTTTCCTTTTTTGTTTCCAAAGAAATAGTCCCCTTCAAACTCTCTATAGTGCTTTTAACTACATCCATTCCAACTCCTCTACCTGACAATTCTGTAGAAACTGTTTTAGTAGAAAACCCTGGTAAAAAGACGAAATTGTATATTTCCTCATCGCTTAATTTCGATGCTTCTGATGAGCTAGTCAACCCCTTATTTATAGCAGTGCGGAGTATCTCATTTTTATCGAACCCTTTTCCATCATCTTCGACTTCTATGATAACTCCGTTACCTTCATGCCTAGCTGATAACTTCAAAGTTCCGGTTTCAGGTTTACCTTTGGCCAAACGCTCATGAGGGCCTTCTATACCATGATCTATGGAGTTCCGTAATAAATGAACTAATGGTTCACCTATTTCATCAACTACAGTTCTATCTAATTCTGTTTCTTCTCCTTGGATCACAAAGTTCACTTTTTTGCCCACCTCTTTTGCAAGATCTCGTACAAGTCTCGGAAATCTATTGAAGACAAATGCGACAGGAACCATTCTAATTTTCATAACAACATTCTGAAGATCTAATGTTATCCTTGAGAGTTGTGTTAAACTTTCATCTACTTCTTTTACATCGTACTTACTTAAAGTTTCAATGATTCTACTTCGAGCTATAACGAGTTCAGCCATTAAATTCATTAAATCATCCAATTTGTTTATATCTACTCTTATACTTTTCGAAAGCTTAACTTCTTTTTTATTGTTCTCTACACCCTTTTGATTTGATTCTTTTTCCTCGTCCTCATTCATTTCTTTTGATCTAAAGAGATTGTTCGTTGAAAATTCATCTACATAAACCGATTCCACTTCGGCAACTTTATTGACGAGCTCTGCTATCTCTCCAATACTTTTAGAGGTAACAACACCAAAAATCAACTCTTTATCAAAATTCTCTTTTTCTATCTCTTCAACACTAGGATACGTATAAACTATCTCACAACCGTTGTCTTCTAATTTGTGATGTATAGCGTAAGCTCTTGCCTGCTTTAACTGTACACCATCCTCTAAAATAACCTTCAAAATTAAAAAGTTTAGATTCCTTTCTTTTGCTTTTTTGAAAACATCCTCTAAAAGTTCCTTAGTTTCTTCGCCCATTTTGGAATAAATGTCGTTACTCTGTTTACCTGTATTTTCTTCTTTTTCAGTTGTTTTATCCTTAGGTGGTTTAGACGAACCAGCTAATTCTCCATATAAGTCAATTTTGTCCAACAATTTTTCCAGTTTTTCTATACCGCCATTTCCCCCTTGGGCTATATCTGAAATGCTCTCTTCTAATGCATCAGAAGCTTTAAACAAAAAATCCATCAGATCATCGGTTAAGTCAATCTTTTTATTTCTTAATGAATCTAATACATTTTCCAATTTATGTGAAAATTTAGCCAACGTATCAAACTCCATTGTACCCGCCATACCTTTTAAGGTGTGGATTACTCTGAAAATATTGTTTATTATTTCTAGATTACTTTTATCTTTTTCAAGTTCAAGTAGAAGATCATTAAGTTCTTGAATATTTTCTTTAGATTCCTCTAAAAAGACATTTAAATACACATCGTAATTCGACAATTCTATCCCCTCCTATTTCAAAGTATTCTTACCCTTTTCTAAGGATTTTGATTTCGAACCAAATTTAAAATATTCCAAAAAGCATAGTAAGTGGCTCTTTTTCGAATTTCATCCCGTTCCCCTGAAAAAACTTCTTTTACGGCAACAAAATCTTGGTTAGTGAGAAAACCAAACCAAACTGTGCCAACAGGTTTTTGCTCACTTCCAGAGCTTGGCCCTGCTATGCCACTAACAGATACACAGATATCGCTTTCCATAATTTTCTTTAAACCATAGGCCATTTCTTTGACGGTTTCTTCGCTCACAGCTCCATATTTCCCTATCGTTTCTTTTTTAACGTTCAATAATTTTACTTTTGAGTCATTAGAATACGTTACCACTGCACCTTTAAGCACATTAGAAGCACCTGGAACGGATACCAATGTATCCGAAAGCATCCCTCCGGTACATGACTCAGCAAAAGAAAGTGTTTTTGAAGATCCCATTAATGCTTCAAATAAAGTATTTTCTAAATTTTTAAAACCAATAAAATACTTACTAAATTGAGATAGTATCTTTTCCAATATAGGTTCGAAATTGTCATTTTTTTGCATTCTAATTCTTAAACTTGGACCAACATATTCTTCAATTTTAGTAGAGTAATCATAATTTTTTAAGATAACTGAAACCTCTTGCATTAACTCAGCTTCTGTTAAACCATAAAAATAAAGGGAATATTCTACATGATCTTTTTTCATATTACTTTTTAATTCATTATATATATACGTATCAAAGATTGCTTTCATCTCATTATATGGTCCGGGTAATAAATAAATAATTTTACCTTTAACCTGAACTTTTTGTCCTGGTGCACTTCCTATTGGATTTTGCAGTATATCAGCATTTTTTAAAACGTAACTTTGTTTCTTTAAAATACTTAGGTGTTTTTCTGTTTTGTTGTAATAATACTGGTTTATTTTCTCAAATAAATCTTCATTAAATACAATATCTATATTACAACTTTCAGAAACAGCTTGAACTGTTAAATCGTCTTCTGTAGGTCCCAATCCACCTGTTATAAATATTTTATCACACATTTTTAATGATTCTTCAATGGATAATTTTATCAAAGATAAATCATCTTTTACATTTGTTATTTTTAAGGTATCATATCCTGTATTTTTGAGCTTTTCAGCAAGGTATTTTGAATTTTTGTCTAATATAATACCTTCTGTTAGTTCATTACCTGTTGCAATTATACAAGACTTCAATGTTGTCACTCCTAAATGTTTTAGCTAAACTAAATCACTATATTTTACCACAATTTTTTTCTTATTTTCATAATTTACTAATTTTCATATTTTTTGTGCTATCATTACACGTTGGGGGTGAACCCCCAAACCCCCAAGAACCAAAACGGGTGGGGAGCGGGGCGGAGGG